>CAZMXX010000223.1:0-6772 GCA_964570315.1 uncultured Anaerolineaceae bacterium
ATCGCCGCCTGCTGCCCAACCGCCACCAGCCCGGACAACTCGTTGCCCGACGCTGCGCCCAGCGATTGCGGCGCGTGGAAGGCGTCTGCCGCCGCGGTGAGGTCTCCGGCGAAGAGATACGCGTGCCACAAACCATGAGTGACGGCGGTGTTCACCACCAGATTGTCGGGGGCGAGGTGCGTTTGGGCTTTTTGCAGCCGTTGAATGGAGAGGGGCAGGTTGTTTTGACGGCGCGCGTCATAGGCGCGGATGGCGGCAATCTGCCCGCGCAAATCTGCCATCGCCACCGAATCTTCTGCCGTTGCCATTGCCCGCTCCGCGTCTTGCAGGCGTGCTTCCACCTGCGCCCACTGATTGGTCAGATTGAGAATCCAGGCGTGCTGCACGCAAAGGTGGGGACGTCGGAGGATTGAATCTTCGGGCAGTGCGGCAAGCCACTGTTGAAGGGTGGTCAGCGCGCCGCGAGCCATCACCCCGCTGCCCACTGCTTCAATCAGATTTGCCGCCGCTTCAAAATGTTGACCGGCAAAGGCGTGGCGCAACGCTTCTTGATGCAGGTGATGCGTTTTGTGCCATTCAAACGCGCGATGATGCAACGCCGGGATTTGGTCGGGGTGGGTGTGGCGCAGATGTCGCCGCAGCAAATCGGCGAAAAGATGATGATAGCGATACCAGTGCCGTTCATCGTCCAGCGGAACCACAAACAGGTTGGACGCTTCCAGATGGGCTAAAATGGTTTGGGCATCAGCGTGTTGCGGAGTTTCCTCTGCCAGCACCGCATCGCACAACGGCGCGCTGAGGCGGTCGAGGATGGCGGTTTTCAGCAGGAACGAGCGGACATGTGCCGTTTGCTGTTCGAGGACTTCTTCGGTCAGATAATCCAGAATGAAGCGGTTACTGCCGGTGAACGCGCTGATGAAATTGGCGGTATCGTCGCGCCCTTGCATCGAAAGTGCCGCCATCTGCAACCCGGCAATCCACCCTTCGGTGCGGTTCTCCAGCGCGGCGATGTCTGCCGCCGCCAGTTGCAACCCCATCACCCGGTTGAGGAATGCCGCCGTTTCATCCAGCGTGAAACGCAGGTCGATTAAACGGAGTTCGGTCAGTTGCCTTTGCGCCCGGAGACGCGCCAGCGGCAACGGGGGGTCGGTGCGGGTGGCGATGGTCAGGTGCATAGCGGGGGGCAGGTTGGCGAGCAGAAACGCCATCGCTTGGTGAATCGAAGGGGCGGTGATGGCATGATAATCATCCAGCACGAACACGAAAGGTTTGGGAATTGCCGCAATATGGTTGATTAAAGTGGTCAGCACCGCATCTGCCGCCGGTGGTTGCGGCGAGCGGAGTGCGTTCACCGCATTTGCGCCGATGTCCGGCTCAATCCCTTCCACTTGTTGCGCAATTGTTTGCAGAGCGGTGATGAAATACGTCAGAAACCGCGCCGGGTCATTATCGTTTCCATCCAGCGAAAGCCATGCCACGGGCGTTTGGTTTTGCGCCACCCATTCGCACAGCAGCGTTGTTTTGCCGAAACCGGCGGGCGCGGAAATGAGGGTCAACTTGCGGCGCAAACCTTCGTTCAGCCGCCGGAGTAGATGCGGGCGGGAAACGAGGTCGGCGTGGAGGTGGGGGATATAGAGTTTGGTGCGCAGTAATTCATTTTCCATCACCCCAATAATACCATGACCGGGTGAATATACAAGATTAATTGCGCGTTTGGGTTTGCCGCGATAGCTCTGTAACCGCGAAGGAAACGGTATGACACGCCCAAGAAAGCGGTTCGATGCGACAGCGGTGAAAGCCATATGAATTCGCGGCTAAATTTCGGGCAGAGCAAGCGTTTCAACAAATTCCATCAAAAAAGCGGATGCCCGATTGAGCATCCGCTTTCTCTTTCTCTATCACTATTTGTTGAATTTCGGATACAACCACCCGCCGACGCCGCCGAAGAGCGCCGCCACCACAATCCCCCCGATGCCGCACACAAACAACGCCGCCAGCACCATACTGCCCGCCGAAAGGAGTTGCTCGGTGAGCCCCGATTCGACCATTGACGCCAATTGCGCGTCGGAGAATTGGGTCAAGATGCCCTGCCCCACTTGCTGAAACGTCACCCCAAATGCCGCCAACACCATCGCCACCAAACCTGAAACAGTGCCGGAGACGATGCCCGCCAGTAATCCCACCTGAAAACCATCGCGGGCGGTGACGACGCGCTGCTCGGCGAACATTGCCGCCGCGATGCCGGTCACTATCCACACGGTGATGAACGCCGGGGGGATGAGGAAAGTGCGCAGCAGGGGAAAGGCGATTTGATTCACCAGCACCAACAATGATATGGCAATCCCGCCGCCGATGCCCGCTTTCATCGCGGCATTGAGCAGAAGATTGATTTCAAAATGGGCTAGTTTTTGGTTCTGTGATGTTTTTGCTGTCAAAAGTCGCTCCTGTTGCCTCACCGGGGTGAGGAAATTTGCTTCGGCATTATAGCATATGATGGCAATCTGCCCAAACAAAGCGCCCCACTCAATTGAGCGGGGCGCAGAACATCAAGCTACTGAGAGGTGAAACGGATTACATCATGCCCATGCCGGGCGCGCCACCGGGAGCGGCGGGTGCTTCGGGTTCGGGAATATCGGTGATGAGCGCTTCCGTGGTGAGGATCATGCTGGCAATGGATGCCGCATTGGAAATTGCGCTCTTGGTCACTTTGGCGGGGTCAATGATACCCGATTTCACCATATCTTCGTAGGCTTCGGAGATGACGTTGAAGCCGATGTTGCTGTCGTTACCACCGTTGCGGCGGCGAATTTCTTCCACCACCACCGCGCCATCGAAGCCGGCATTTTCTGCCAAACCGCGCATCGGCGCTTCCAACGATTTGCGGACGATTTCGATGCCGGTGTTGATGTCGGGCACGTCGTGGCTCAGGTCGGCAATGGCTTTTTGGGCTTTGATGAGTGCCACACCACCACCGGGAACCACACCTTCTTCCACGGCGGCGCGGGTCGCGCTCAGAGCGTCTTCCACGCGGTGTTTCTTTTCTTTCAATTCGGTTTCGGTTGCTGCACCCACACCGATGACCGCCACGCCACCGGCGAGTTTCGCCAGGCGTTCCTGCAATTTTTCGCGGTCGTAATCGCTGGTGGAGTTTTCAATTTCGGCGCGGATTTGGTTGATGCGTCCCTGAATGGCTTCTTCGCTGCCTGCGCCGCCGACGATAGTGGTATCATCTTTGGTGGAGACAACTTTTTCCGCCGTGCCGAGGTCGTCGAGAGTAGCGTTGCCGAGGTTTTTGCCGATTTCTTCGGCAATCACTTCGCCGCCGGTCAGAATGGCGATGTCGTTCAGCATGGCTTTGCGGCGGTCGCCGAAGCCGGGGGCTTTCACTGCCAGCACGTTGAGCATCCCGCGCAGTTTGTTCAGCACGAGGGTTGCCAGCGCTTCGCCGTCAACGTCTTCCGCAATGATGACCAAATCGCGTTTGCCGGTTTGGATGAGTTTTTCCAAAATCGGCACGAGGTCTTGGGCGGAGGAGATTTTCTTTTCGTGAATGAGGATTGCCGGATTTTGCAGGCTGGCTTCCATGGTGTCGGAATCGGTGATGAAGTAGGGGCTGATGTAGCCGCGGTCGAACTGCATCCCGTCCACATACGAAGTTTCAAATTTCAGCCCTTTGCTTTCTTCCACGGTGATGACGCCGTCTTTGCCGACTTTTTCCATCACTTCGGCGATGAGGTTGCCGATTTCCGGGTCAGCGGCGGAGATGCTGGCGACGTCAGCGACGTTTTCGCGCCCTTCAACGGGGATTGACATTTCGGCAACGGCTTCGGTGGCTTTGCGGGCGGCAATTTCGATACCGCGTTTGAGCAGCATCGCATTTGCGCCGGCGGCGATATTTTTCAGCCCCTGATTGGTGATGGCTTGCGCCAGCACGGTCGCGGTGGTTGTCCCGTCACCGGCGACGTCATTGGTTTTGGTGGCGGCTTCTTTGAGCAGTTGCGCGCCCATGTTTTCAAAGGGGTCTTCCAGTTCAATTTCTTTGGCAACGGTCACGCCATCATGGGTAACGGTCGGTGCGCCCCATTTTTTGTCGATGGCGACGTTGCGCCCTTTGGGTCCCAATGTGGTTTTTACCGCATCGGCAAGGGTGTCCACGCCACGTTTCAGCGCCCGACGAGCTTCTTCGTTAAAAGAAATCTGTTTTGCCATTGGTGTTTCACTCCTTTTTCAAGATTAATTTTTTTCCAAGTGCGAATAATTTTTTCGGGCATTAGCACCCGGATACACAGAGTGCTAAACCGTGGAATATCATACTCAAGAAAGGATGAATTTGCAAATATTGAGGGGCGATTTTGGCACTCGAAGGGAGAGAGTGCTAAAAAACAAAATGCCGCGCCCGTTATCGGCGGGTGCGGCACCAGAGGGTGACAGCGAAAGTTTATTCTTTTTCGGAGGGGGCGTCGTCGGTGGCGGGCTTTTCGGCTTCCGACTTTTCGTCGTTCCCTACCTGTGATTTGAATTCACGGATAGATTTGCCTATTGCACCGCCAATTTCGGGCAACCGTCCCACACCAAAAATAACCACGATGATGACCAAAATAATTAACAATTCAGGTATACCCAACTGAGGCATCGTTATCTCCTTTAAATCACGGTAACAGCAGCGTCCATAACGCACCAACATTATAGCACACCTTCATCCGCTGGCAAATAAATTTTTTCGATTCCACAAATGTGCCGCCGGTAAACTTTGAACCTTCCCCATTGCCCATTATAATAGCGGTATTATGCTAAAGATTTATCTGCTGGGAACATTTCAGCTTGAGATTGACGGCGTACCCGTGCCGGAGAACGCCTGGCACACCAAACAAGCGCGCCAGTTGCTCAAAATTCTACTGACCCACCGCGGGCGAATTGTGCCGCGCGACGTGTTGATAGAATCGCTGTGGGCGCACGCCGACCCCCGCAAAGCCGCCACCACCCTCCGCACCGCTGTCAACGCTCTGCGCAAAACGCTCGAACCAAACCGCCCGCCATACACCGAATCCGCGTTCATTGTGGCGCATGCCCCCGGCTACAAATTCCAGCTCACCGATGCGGTGTGGATTGACGCCATCGCCTTTGATGATTTGCTGGACGCCGCCGCCGAAACCGACCCGGCACAGAAAATGGCGCAACTGGAAGCGGCACTGGCGCTGTATCACGATGATTATTTGTGCGATGATGTCTACGAAGATTGGGCAACGGACGAGCGCAACCGCCTGCGGGAACGGTACTTAACCGCGTTGACCGAACTGGCAGACATCTACGCCGCGCACAACCGCTTCGACCGCGCCATCGCCAACCTGCGCCGCGTCCTCACCCGCGACCCCGACCGCGAGCCGGTGTATCGCACGTTGATGCGCTATTATATGCGCCGGGGCGATATGGTTGCCGCGCTCAAAACTTTTGAACAGTTGCGCCAATATCTGGCGGATGAACTCGGCGCCGACCCGTCCCCGCAATCGCTGGCACTGCATCAGGCAATTTTGAACGGAAAACTCACCGAACCGACAACGCCCGCGCTGGTGGCATCATCCGCCGCTTCCCCGCTGGAAACGGTTTTCGTCGGACGGAAAGCCGAGCTGGCACACCTGACCCGCGCCGTGGACGCGCTGAAACAGCGCCGGGGGCAGATGATGTGCATCACCGGAGAGAGCGGCGTGGGGAAAACCAGACTGGCGTCCGCCGCGTTGCAATATGCCACGGAAAACGGACTGGCGGTGCTGGTGGCACGGTGTCAGATGGCGGAACAATCGCTGCCCTTTGCGCCGGTGGTGGACGCGCTGGAAACCTATATGCACCGCCATCAGCCCAATCTGCTGAACCGCATTTCGGCGACCGACCGGGCGCAACTGGCGCAACTTTTTCCGGCGCTGGCATGGCAGGTGGATGAAGACACGGCAGTCCCCACCTTAACCGATATGAACCGCCGGATGGTGGTCACCGGATTGGTGAAAATTTTGCTGAATTTGAGCCGTCAACCGCTGGTGCTCTTCATTGATGATTTGCAGTGGGCGGACGACGCCACGCTGACCCTGCTGGCAAATGTGAGCCGATACGTCCCGCAATCGCCGGTGCTGGTGGTGATGGCATATCGCCCGGAAGAAGTACCGCAAAATGCCCCGCTGAACATCTTTCTGCGCGATTTGACTCACCATCAGGCGATGCAAACGGTGCATGTGGCGCGGTTATCCGAAGGAGAAACGACGGCTTTTCTGCAAGCCATCGCCCCCGATACCAAAGGTTTGGCGGCGGTGGTGCGCCAATTGCACCAATTGACGGGCGGCAATCCGCTATTTATAACCGAAACAATTCGCGCCCTGTTGGATGCGCATCCGCAGGCGCTCAGTTCCGGCGAAGCGGGCGCACTGCTGGCGGACACGTCCGCGCTGAGCGAACCATCCTCCCACGTGACGGACATCATTTCGGCGCGATTGGCGCACGTGCCGCCCACCGCCCGCTCCGTGCTGGAAATCGGCGCGGTCATCGGGCGCGATTTTTCCGTGGATTTGCTGGAGGCAATCGCCACCACCGACCCCCTTGCGGCACTTTCGGAATTGATGAAACGGCAATTTCTGGTGGAAGTCTCCCCCGGCAGGCTCGATTTTTCGCACCAGATTGTGCGCGATGTGATCTACCGCCAACTTTCGCCCCTTGCCCGCCGCCGTCTCCACCGCCGCGTGGCGGACGCGCTCATCCTGCTGTTCGGCAAACAAGCCGGTCCCCACGC
>CAZMXX010000224.1:0-6765 GCA_964570315.1 uncultured Anaerolineaceae bacterium
CTCAATCAACTTGTTTTCTGTTGACTTTGGCGTTGCTTTGTCCAAAGTCCAATTATGCGAATTCGACCATGAGATTTGGAATACCCAAACGTACCCCACCGACTGCACAGCCAAAGTACTTTATCCATAGTACCTTTAAATGCGATGATGGTCAATACCCGCACGCAAAACAGGGTTGCGATGAACAAAATTCGGGGCACGGTTAGACACAGACGCGCATCTTTTGCTATAATACCGCTGTTCATCAGACATTTTCGGGGTGATGTGATTCACCGACCGCGAGGCAAATTATGGCTACATCGACACCACCGCAGTGGGTTGTGTTTTTTTATTTAAACGATGATGCGGCGATGCTCAGAAAGATTGCGCAGCTCGGCGCATCACCGGATATGCAGATTCTGGTGCAGCAAAATGGCGCGAAAGCCGCCACGCGCTACATTCTGCCCCCCGAAAAAAGGGACGCCATCCCCGCGCCGCACAGCACCGTTTCCCTCACCACCGCAACCGACCCCATTATGCTGGTGGATTTTCTGCAATGGGCGTTGGAGACCACCGACGCCTCGCAAATGGCGCTGGTGTGCCAACTCCCGGCGATGAGGGGCTTCACGGAAATTGCGTCGCACCATGCCGCGACAATCGAAGCTCCGCAACTCCAGCAAATTTTGAGCCGCAGTCTCATCAATTCCGGTTTTTCGCACATTGATTTGCTTTTCTGTATCTCCCCCACCAGTCAATACATCGAAATCGGGAACCAACTGGCGGACACCACCACCATCCTGCTGGGCACGCAATCGAACTACCGCTTCACCCCCGATGACGTGCAAGCGGTTCTGGCGCGATGGCAGCAGTCCATTGCCGACGCGCACGCTTCCCCCGAAACGCTGGCAGAGGTGGCAGTGGCAACCCATACCAAATTGTCGGCGCTGAATTTGAACCACCTGAACGCCGTCACCTGCGCGTTCGATGCGCTGACGATGGCGCTCCTGCAATCGCTGGGCGATGACATCATCTGGCACGCCATTTGGGACAAAGAAACGGAGACGCTCTTCCCCGGATTTCCGGCGGCGGCGAGAATCACGCCCGCCAATATTGATTTGACGGCGTGGCTCACTTTTTTGCAGCGCCAACTTTCCACCGCCGTGAAAATTGCCATTCCGCGCTGGTATCTCAAAAAGATGAAAAAAACATCGGGCACAGTGCGCAGCGAATTGCGCCGCATTGCCCGCAAAACCACCGACCCCGCTTCGCTGGAAGCGGCGCTGGACGAACATCTGCCCGGGCTGCCGGAATGGATTGTCAACGATTACCGCATCATCAAAAGCCAGCGGCATCGGGCAACAAATTTGGCGGATATGGCAGGTCGCATCATCGCCCTGCTGAAAGAGGATGACGGGCTGGTGCGCACCGCTGCCCCCACCGAGACGCGGGGCGGCGTCTCCATCCACCTGCCCCAAAATATTGACCGCCTGACGGAAAGCGATTATCTGAGTCTGGATTTTTGCCAGCACACCCACTGGACGGCGTTGTTGGGCGGAATTAATCTGATTGCCAAACATCCGCGCGCGCTGTGGCGGCTGTCCAGCTCGCTTTTGACCACCGCCAGCAGCGGTGTGCGGGAAAATGTCCTGCGCCGCCTCATCGGACCCGAATCGGTGATGGTCGGTTTCCGCAAACAGTTCCGCGCGCTGGCAAACCCGGCGAAGCTGACGCTCACACTGGAGCCGCTGACCCCCGGCACGCCCGACGACCCCATTGACACGGCAGACACCTACCGCCTGCGGCTGGAATCGCCGGAAACGGGCGCAACCGTGCTGGAGCAGCACAGCCGCGTCAACCCGCAAACCATTGAATCCGCGCTGGAAGGGTTGCAGACGCTTTTGCAGCGCGGCTGGGTCAATTCGCACCGGATGGCGCAACTGGATGTGCTGGGTCGCACGCTGGGCGAGGACATCATCCAAGATTTGGCGGATAATTTGAACAAGGAATATCGGCATTTGGCGTGGCTCAGCAATTCAAATACCGTGCCGCACCTGCAATTGCAACTGCCCCGCCAGCTGATGCGCTACCCGTGGGAACTGCTGCACGACGGCGTCGGGCTGCTGTTGGAACGGTATGCGCTGGGGCGGCAGGTATTCATGGAAAGTCCCCCCGCCAGAGCGACACATCTGCGCCCCAGCGGCGGCGTGCGCGCGCTCATCATCGGCGACCCGCTGCTGAACGAAAAGCTCACCACCGGCGGCGACCGCCGATGGCAACAGTTGCCCGGTGCGCGGGAAGAGGCGGAACAGATGGCGCTGGTCTTCGCCAAATTGCAGAATATTCTGGGGAGCGCCATTGATTTCCGGCGCGAGCGGGACACCCGCATCCGGCAATCCATCACCCGTATGGAATTTCGGCAGTTGTTGCGCAGCGGGGAATACGACATCATTCACTTTGCGGGACATGCCATCTTCAACCCAGAAAAACCGGAGCAGAGCGCATGGCTCTTCAGTGATGGCGCGCTGTGGGCGCAGGAAATTCACAACACGCTGGAATACGCCCCGCGCGCCCCGTGGCTGGTGTACGCCAACGCCTGCGAAGCCGCGATGGAGGATTCCGCCCGCCAAAGCCGCTATCAGGGCGATGTGTTCGGGCTGGCGACGGCATTCATCAATCAGGGCGTGTCAGCATATATTGCCCCCCTCTGGCGCATCAACGATACGCTGGCGGCGCAAATGGCAATTGATTTTTACCACGCCCTGCTGCTCAATTCCGCCAGTTTGGGGGAGGCATTACGGTTTGCCCGGCTGGAAGCGAAATTATCGGCAACCGGCACGCAAAAAACGTCGGCTGCCGTGCCGCCGCTACCCGCGCAAATCGGGTTGGGCTGGGCGAGTATGGTATTGTACGGCGACCCCACCGCCCGCCCGCTGGACTCGCTGTGGACGCCGCACCATCTCGCCGGAGACGCCATCCCCGAAACCATCCCCGCGCGCGCCACCGTGCCGCATCGCCCCAAGCTGAAACGTCCGCAATATTTGCTGCAAGCCTCGGTGGAAGAAACGCTGGCGCTGGTCACCGGTCCGGGGATGACCCAACTTGAGCCCGACGGTTTTCGCGGTGCATCACTGCCCGCCGATGGCACGGCAATGCTGGAATTGGTGGAAGTGAACGGCATCCGCTGCTGGCAATCGCGCGACCCGGAAACGGGCAAACCGGTGCCACTGCGGGGATCGGTTGTGCCGGCGCTGCGTGAAGCCGACGCCGTGCGGCAGGTTTTGGGGCGCGAACGGGGTTTCGCCGGGTATGTGCGCACCATCGGACGCTGGATTTTCCGGCGGGATGAAGGGGATGTGCTGGCGGAACTCGGCGGGCAATATGACCGCGACATCGTTCCGGTGGAAAAATTGTGGCTGGTCAATCCCGATACCACCCTCGCCGAGCCGGGGGCATCCCCGTGGTGGTGGGTGGACGGGAACACGCGCAGCGAAACCGACCGCATCCTGCTCATTTTGCACGGCACGTTCAGCAAATCGAAATATCCGGTGCAGGGATTGGGCGCGGAGTTTTTACAGTGGGCATCGCGCTATTATCGGGGCATCATCGCCTACGACCATTGGACGGTCTCGAAATCGCCGCTGGAGAATGCCCGCGATTTGTGGGCGCAACTCGATGAGCGGTTGCGAAAGGGCGACCGCCGCATCGACATTTTGGCGCACAGTCGGGGCGGGTTGATTGCGCGGGCGCTGGTAGAGATGGAAAATCGCCATCGCGCCATTAACCGGGTGGTCTTTGTGGCAACGCCGAACAGTGGCAGCAGTTGGGTTGACCCCCAAAATTGGGGCAACGCCGCCGACCATTTGGTGAATATGCTGCATCTGGATGATTTTGGACTTTACGGACGTTTGAGTGCCTTTTTCGCACGAATGCTCATCAATGAAAGGCGCATCGGGAATCTGGTTGCCACCATCAACCGGCATCTCCCCGGTTTGCAGGCGCAAAATCCGCAGGCAACCGCCCCCACCGATTTTCTGGGCATGCTCCAAGCGGGCAACGGTCCTCCCGCGCCGGTGAAATATACCGCCATCGCCGCCAATTACGAGCCGCCGGAAGCGCAATTGACGCTGGGGTCTATCATCAGCCGCATCGGGCAACGCGCCTCGGATGCGGTGACGGACAGCTTTTTGGCGGAATTCAACGATTTGGTGGTGGATACGCCCCGCGTGTGGGCGGTGGACACCCGTTCCGGCACGCCCATCAGCGAAACCGTGCCCTGGCTGCCGGGGAATGCTCTGCTGGTCTACAACCCCAAGCAAAAGATTTCCCTGCCGTCGGGCGCAATTTCGCTCAACGTCACGGGCGTACACCATTCAAACGTGCTGTATTTTCGACAATCGCGTAATTTCCTGCGCGACCAGCTCACCCGCCCGCTGGATTAATTGCCCAGAATCGGGTCAATGGCGGTTTGCAGCACGGTATACGGTTGCGGACCGATGAACAGCGTGCCGTTGATGTCGATGGTGGGGCGAGTGCGAATACCCAGCGCGCGCCGTCGCTCATCCTGCGCTTTCACCGTCGAGACGTATCGCTGTTCGTCCACACATTGGTCGAATGCCTGTTGATCCATCTCCACCTGCCGGGCGAGTTCTTTCACCACGACGCGGGTATCGCCATACAACTGCGATTCAAACTCGAACAAAACATCATGCAATTCCCAGAATTTCCCCTGCTCAAAGGCGCATTCCGCGGCATTATGCGCCTGCACCGAACGGTCGCCGTGGTCGAGAATGCTGTTGAAGACCAGCAAAACCGTCCCGTCTTTCACGTAGGTATTTTTCAAATCCACTTCTGCTCCCATCACGTAGGAGCGGCAAGTCGGTCACAAAAAGTCCGAATAATCTATCACCTGCACTGGCGCATCGGGATTGCCGAGCGTGGGCAGTCCGTCGGCGGTGCGACCCTGTACGGTCAACCAATCGACCGCGGTTGCGGTCGCGGTGGGCGCGGGCGGCTTCGTAGGGGATGGCAGCGGCGTGGGCGTGGTTTCGGCGGCGGGTTTTTCCGATGGCGCGGCGACGGTCGCCGTGGGAGGAATGGCGGTCGGGGTGTCTTCAGGCGGTGCGGGGGTCGGTGACGGAGGGATGGCGGTCGGGGTGTCGGTCGGTTTTTCCGCAACCGGCGGGGCTGTTCCGGTGCAGGCGGCGACCAACAGCGCGACCATCACCAACAGTACAAATGACATTGAGGAATATCGTTTCATCGTGTTTCTCCTTTTTTTGTTGATATTCCCCTCCTGTGGATAGATATATTACCGATTTTTCACGGTTCACCAAACACCCCGAAAAATCTTGATTCAAAAAAGGTAATGGATGTGTTGATGTCACATACATTTCAACCACCCCCCGAAAAAATTTTGCCACCCCTTCAAGTTTCTGGTATTATCACCGTTACAGCCATCCACACCCACCGGCTGAATATCCCTATTTTTTGAAAGGAGCCCGTTCGATGGCAGATACACCCATCCGGTTGACCAGCCTGAGCAGTTGCGCAGGATGAGCCAGCAAACTAGACCCACGGGTCTTGGTGCAGGTTCTGCAACCAATTCATACCTTACAACAAAATAGCCAAATTGATGCGCTGCTGGTGGGTTTGGGCAAAGCGGATGATGCCGCCGTCTACCGGCTCAACGACGAACAAGCCATCATCAGCACCACCGATTTTTTCACGCCGGTGGTTGATGACCCGTACCAATACGGTGCGATTGCCGCCGCCAATTCAATGAGTGATGTCTACGCGATGGGCGGCGAAGTGCTGTTCGCGCTGAATGTTGCCGCCTTTCCCCCAAATTTGCCCCCCGAATTTCTGGCGGAAATCATTCGCGGCGGCACGGAAAAAGTGCTGGAAGCGGGCGGGGTCATCGCCGGCGGACACACCATTCAGGACAAAGAGCCGAAATTCGGGCTGGCGGTCACCGGGCTGGTGCACCCGCAGAAGATTTTCACCAAAGGGGGCGCGCGCCCCGGCGATGCGCTGGTTTTGAGCAAGCCACTCGGCACGGGAACCATCAGCACCGCGCTGAAACAGGGGAAAGCCCGCGCGGAACACAGCGCCCCGATGATTGCCTCCATGATGGCGCTGAACCGCCTCGCCGCCAAAGCCGCGCAGGAAGTCAGCGGCATCAAAGCCGTCACCGATATCACCGGCTTCGGGCTGTTGGGGCACGCGCTGGAAATGGCGGAAGCGGGCAGCGTGCGTTTCCATTTTCAATTCGGGCAAATTCCCCTGCTGGATGGAGCGATGGAATACGCCGAGCAATTCATCTTCCCCGGCGGCAGCAGTTCCAACAAATTATTTTATCAGGAACGGGTGACCTTCGCCCCCACGCTGACTGACGCGCAACAAATGTTGCTGTGGGATGCGCAAACGTCGGGCGGGTTGCTGCTGGCAATTCCCCGTGACCAGTTGGACAGCTACCTTCAAACGTGCGAGCAATATGAGCAGCCCGTTTGGGTGGTCGGCGCGGTGGAAGCCGGTTCCGGCATCACTGTATCCCCCTGATTGAGGAGAAACGTGCGGCGCAGAGACGGATTCACCGGCACACTCATCATATTTTTACTGGGCACATCTTTCGCCATCGGCGGGCTGGTGGGCGGCGTTTTGGGCGGCGGATTGGTTCTCTGGGCGGTCTCCCCCCGTCAGGCGGCACAAGTCGCGCCCGCACCCACCCCTGTCTCTTCTACAAATCTCCTAGCCCACGAGACAGGCCAACATCTCGTCTGCCGTCTT
>CAZMXX010000225.1:0-1153 GCA_964570315.1 uncultured Anaerolineaceae bacterium
GCGCATGCTGGCGTTGATGACGCTAAGCGCGGCGCAACTGTACTGCGGGCATCAAGACCGGGTGTGGCACATGTACACTGAACCGGCATTTTTGGCGCAGGCAAAGGCGGAACGGCTGCTGCATGATGAGCGGGGCGATCGGGTGTGGCTGGTTTCCGTGCCGATGGTTCCGTGGGGGGCGTATTTTTCCCCGTTGGCGGGGGATGCGTCCACTCCGGCGGCGGCGATGGCGGCGCAAACGGCGTGGCTCGACAGCGGCGAGCGTCGGCGGTGCGAGGCGGTGTGGCGCGTGCTCACCGGTCGGCAGCGGGACGTGTTGCGGGCGTTCGCCGGGGGCGGGATGCCGCAAGATGTGGCGGAAGCATTGTTCATCAGCATCAAAACCGTGGACACGCACAAAACCGTTATCTTGGCGCACTGTCGCTCGGCGTGGGAGATACCGGACGGCACACGGATGACCTTCTATTTCCTGCGCGATAAATTCGGCGCGTTTTTTGATGAGTATAACGCAGAAGAAGCGTGAGGAAATCGGAAGAACCTCTGAATTTGAATGGGAAGTTTTTCTGATGTGTATCGGGGTATTTGATGATACACTGACCATGTAGCAGAACAGAAAGGAGCGTTTATGGAGGAGCGAACATTTATCGCCGCGCTGGCGGGTTTGCTGCACGATGTGGGGAAGGAGATGAATTTATGACTAAAGCATTACTTGCTTTTGATACAGACCGTATTAAAAGTTATGTTTTTGCCACCGGAAAGCTTAAAGAGATTCGCGGAGCCAGTGCCATTCTTGATGAGTTGAATCGGGTGCAGATGGTTCGAGTGGTAGAAAAACTGGGCGGAAGCACTATTTATGCTAATGGGGGTAGCGGTTTGTTTTTAATAGATTCGGAAAACGTTCAGACCGCCATAATTTCAGTGGAAAATTTATACCGCACCCAAACAAAAACAGCCTCTATTACCGGAGTTTCTATTGAACAATCCGGTGATTTTCAGATGGATTTCAAAATACTGGGTTATCGGTTGCGAGCGGCAAAAGATAGAAAAACAAGGCAAGCGGCATTAGTAACGCATCCATTTCTGCATTTCTGTGATTCATGTGGGGTGGAATATGCCGAGCAAGAATACAACGAAGCCGGCGAACTATCTTTAC
>CAZMXX010000225.1:1253-6734 GCA_964570315.1 uncultured Anaerolineaceae bacterium
TGTGGGGTGGAATATGCCGAGCAAGAATACAACGAAGCCGGCGAACTATCTTTACTTTGTATCAGTTGTATGACTAAGCGAGACAAAGATAGCAGTGTAAAATCATCAATTCATCGTATCGTTAAAAACGTTAAAGATCATTCTGTTGCAGAGGTAGGTTTATGGTCAACACTTATTCCATTGTTGGATGCCCGGAATTATGATATTGCAGGTCATAACCGCCCCGAAGATTTCAACGATATAGCGAATATGTCCCATCCCAAAAAGTACATTGGCATAATTTACGCCGATGGCGATTCTATGGGCAAAGAATTAGAGAGGTTGCAATCTGGTGCAGACTTCAAGCAGTTTTCTGAAGCCGTTGATAACAGCATCTACGAAGCGGTAGCCGGTGCTATTTCCAAACATTTACCATCCAAAAGTGACAAAACGTGGCCCTTTGACATTCTTCTCTTGGGCGGTGATGATTTGGTGATGGTAACACCGGCGGATAAAGTGCTTGAGGTTGGGTTAACCGTGATGGAACAATTCACTGAATTCACCCGGGCGAAACTTGGGCGAGCCCTTAAATTATCAGTTGGCATCGCCATTGCCCATGCAAACTATCCGTTTGGGCAATTATTATCTTTGGCAGAGAGTACCTTGAAGTTTGCCAAAAAAGAAGGTGCTAAACGCCGGCAAGTCGGTAAAACGTGGGAAGGGGGGTTACTCAATTTTGTGGTCGTCAGTAGTGCCAATCATTTGGAATTCGGTGAGTTTTACGACGATACGTTAGTAGCTTACGCGGATGAAGGTAACAAAGCTACAAACAAACCAAAAAACTTACATCGCACGTTACGTCCCTACAATGCCGCTGATTTCAGAGAATTGCTCAACATACGACGTAACCAAACAATTGCCGGTATACCTCGCGGAAAATTAAAACAACTTCAACAATCTATTTTCCAAAGCCAAAAACAGGCAATGATTGACGGGTTAACCTTGCTGTTTCATTGGCGCAACAACAAACAGAGAGAAGCTATTCAAAAAGTGGTGGAGGAATTTGCTCGCCGCAATCAAAATGGACAAGTTCATGGTTTGTTATTCCCGTGGTATCAAGTTGGTGTAAAGTCTAATCCCAAATACTACACTCCCTTGCTTGACCTGATAGAAATTTTTGATTTTGTTGCGCCATCTCATCAGGAGGAATTTAATGAATAACAGGGTAAAAGTGAAAATAGACTACACTTTGGAGTTTGAATCAGCATTCCATTTTGGCACCGGATTGCCCAATGGTTTGATTGATCGGGCAATTGCCCGCAACCACGATGGTTATTTATATGTTCCCGGTTCTACTATTAAAGGGGTAGTGCGCCATCGGTGTGAGCAAATTGCCGCGTTGTATGATTTGGAAGTGAACGAACCGCACACTAAGGCGAGTCAGCGTAAGGAAGCCAATACTCAGAACCCGGACATTATCACCCGAATCTTCGGCTCTCGTTTCTTGCCGTCCACACTTTTTTTTGATGACGCTGTATTACATCCCGATGATAAAAAATTATTTGATAGCCCATCACAGGCAGGCAAATATAAAGCCCGACAAGTTGAAGAACGAACACAGGTCAGCTTATCGCGGCGCACTCGTACAGCCAAGCAAGGATACCTCTTTAATAGTGAGTATGGTATTAAATCACTCCGGTTTGTGGGGCAAGTGTATGGCTTCTTAAACGGAGAGTCGATAATGGGCGAACCTCAAAGCTATTCACTGGTGCTTTTTTTGGCAGGACTAAAAAGCCTTGACCGAATTGGTAGCAATAAATCCACCGGAGCAGGACATATAACCTGCCATATTTCTGATAAATTTGAATATGGTAAAACCATGAGTGTTCAATCTGTATTGGAAGACTTTCTCTCGTTTTTGGAGTTGTACAAAGAAGAATGGGGTAGCCTATCATGAAATTTATAATCAATGCGACTGCCCAAACGCCACTTTCTTTTCGCAGTGGGCGTAGCGATACTGATACATCCACCCTCACCCATATACCCGGTTCTGCGATGTTGGGAGGGTTGGCACAGGCACATACTCTTCTGCATCCGGGTCAGACCACACAATTTGAACAGTTTTTTTTGCGAGGGGTTCGTTTCAGTAACTTGTATCCATCCTATTCAAAAAAATGGGATGAAAATGAGAAAGCTAAACAATCACTAACTGACGTAGAACTAGCAGTTTATCCGCTACCCAACACAGCTCGTTCCTGTAAGCGGTTTCCCGGTTTCCGGTTTGATGCTAATAAAAATGGTGAACAACATGGTGTATCGGATCATTTATTTTCAACGTTACTATTTGAATTGAGTGGGCAGACCCATATCAATGCACTGGAACGCCAAAAAAAATGTTCCCACAGTGGTTGTTCAGAGCTTATGGATCATATCGATGGTTTTTATCGACGTGGGTTTAATGGCAATGAATACGGGCAGCCTAAAGCCAAAGAGATACTCCGTACCCGTACCGGTATCAATCGATTTACCGGTACGGTACAACAACAGATTCTCTACAGTCGCACCGCATTGACGGAAGGGAGTACGTTTTGGGGAACCATAGACGTGTCTGATGAAGTGGCTGATAAATTTCTTGATTTTGTTGAATCTGCCGGTGAAACCGGTTTAATTCGCGTGGGAAACAATCGCACCCGCGGTTTTGGACGGATAAATATTGGACTGAATGAAACCCCGATTGATAAATCTATCGAAAAAACAAAATTGATAGAGCGATTGGACCGATTTAATACCGCTTTGCAAACCGAAGCCAAATCTGCCGGAATTACGCTTAAACACTCCTTTTACGTACCACTTATGCTCACCGCCGATGCTATTTTATATGATCATTTACTCCGCCCTCAAACAACCCTTACGGAAGATTATTTCCAGCGGATATATCAGCTTGACGGGGTTGAGATAGTATATCGCAATTTTCATGCCCGCCGAGTAATGGGCTGGAACAATCTATGGCGGTTGCCCAAAGCGGATGATTTGGCTCTGACGATGGGTTCAGTTTTTGTGTTGGGGTTCAATCAACCGAGTAGTGACAACATTTATCAAACCCTGCTTGAGTTACAGCTTAACGGGATAGGCGAGCGCCGTAACGAAGGCTTTGGACAATTATTAATTGCAAATCCATTCCATTGGGAGGCAAAAAACGTATGATGGATACAGCGACCCGATTAAAAGTAATACGTGAAGTCTCAGTTCAAGCAGATGGTTTTTATGAACAGGCTGAAGAACTGGGGGCGGTGGCTGCCCGTGTATTAAAAGATGAAAAGAAAGACAAACATCGTTCGCAAATGACCAACTTGGAAAATATTGCTGACAACGCTATGAAAGTAACCGATGTGGTCAATTATCTTAAAAAACAAACGGCAAAAGTTAAAAAGTCCAATGAAAGTTGGAAAGCGGAAAACTTGGGCAACCGGTTAATCGACACCCTGGGGTTTGGAGGGCTATTAGAAAAGACCAGCGGGCAAATTTGTACCACCTTGTCCCTTAATACCCCTGCCGATAAACAGCATATCCATTTGTTACTTATTCGTGAATTTGTGCGCCAAATGACCGCTCATTACGAATGGAAGGTAAATCAACAATGAACCCAACAGACGAGATACAAGCTACGGCAGCACAACTGCAAAAAATCAGGATGTTGAGTGACGGTGAACTATATCAAATGGCATGCCGGTTTGTTGACGAAAATGGGACGATAGACTCAAAGAAACAGGTGGTCAGTTTGGTCGCTCACACCCAAACATGGGATGACTTAATCGCGTTTGTTAATCATCAAGCCGGTCGTGATTGGGAAAGCCAAAGAAGATATGCCGGATATAAACAATTCTTTCAAGCACTTAAGGACTATTTAAATGCCCTGCCAAAGAAAATTTCTACAGAATGGTTTCCCGTCAATCCAGAGTTTACCAAGAAACAACGGCGTAATTGGAAAAATTATTTTGCCATCCTTGTGGCTCGTGAATTTTTACAACATTTGGAAGCCGAAAATATGTACCGTGCCATCAATCGATGATAACCAATCCGAAACCGGGTATTTCATTACCCTGTTGTTCACAGGAGGATTTTAGATGATACCGAAAAAATTCGAGAAACGTTACTTATTTCAGGGAACTTTAACCCTGCAAACCGGTCTGCATATTGGTGGGCGAGAAACAATCCTCAGCCCCTCAGAACACCCGGTCATTCGCACCCCCGACGGACGTCCTTTTATTCCCGGTTCCAGCTTCAAGGGGGCATTCCGCAGTACTGTAGAAAAACTGTCACCCAATATTGCCGGTATTTGGAGTTGTGGCTTAGATGAAGATAGTAATTGTGTGGGTCCGCAAAGTCAGGCTAAAAGAGATTTTGACCAACAGCGACGCAATAAAAAATGGGTGGATGAAGACCTGCTTGCTAAACTGGGTGAAAAACGTTTGCCACATCGCCGAGGAAAGCGTCATTGGCAAGTGGATGAAGACCTGCTTGCTAAACTGGGTGAAAAACTTTGCCACACATGCCAGTTATTCGGGTCATCGTATGCCGCTTCAAAAATCACCTTTGCCGATTTGTATCTGGCGGAAGAATACCCCGAAGGTCTCATTCAGATACGGGATGGGGTTTCTATTGATCGAGACAGCGGGCGAGCGGTTGATGGTCGTCTCTTTGAATATGAAGTTGTCGCACCTTCCCTTTCATTCAAACTGGAAATTCTACTGGAAGACCCATCAAAGATTGACTTGGGCTTAACTTGTCTGGGGTTGAGTGAATTTATGAGCGGATTTGGTTATCTGGGGGGAAAACGCTCAAGGGGATTAGGAAAAACTAAATTGGAAGGGTTACAAATTTTTATGCTTGATTTATCTGATTCTGACACTAGAAATGAACGTTTCCTTAAATATCTCACGCATTCCGAGATAACAGAAAAGATGGACAAAGTGATGAATGCAGATAATTTTATCAAGCAATCTATCACTGGATTATTCAATGTGGAGGCACCCCATGCTTAAAAAACTGGTCAACGAAGCCAAGTTTACCCTGACTTTAACTACTACCGGTCCGGTTCTAATACGTTCCGGGATTGCCACCGGTAGCACGGGACGCAACCCCGATATGACTCCGGTGCAAATCTTTCGCAATGGGAAACGGCAAGTATTTTTTCCCGGCAGTTCATTGAAAGGGGTTTTTCGCAGTCACCTTGAAAAAATTGGGCGGACATTAAATGAACCGGCTATTTGTAACCCGTTTGATAAACAATCTTTTTGCGGTGACAAGTTACAAAACCAAAAAAATACCTCTAGCCACGAAGCTTATGCAGGCTCTTGCCCCATCTGTCGGTTGTTTGGTTCTACCGCATTCATTGGGCGCATCAGCATTAGCGACGCCTATTTGAAAAATGATGCCACTCCTTTACCAACCGAATTACGTGACGGGGTTGGAATTGACCGCTTCACCGGTGGTGCATCGCAC
>CAZMXX010000226.1:0-6730 GCA_964570315.1 uncultured Anaerolineaceae bacterium
TCGACGCCACTTGGGACTCAATCTATAACTCGCCTAAAAACTGAAACGCACCCTAAACCTAACCGAACATAAATATCTTTACGCTATGCCCGCAACGTGGTATACTACCTGTAATCACCATCGCGCTACAATTTTTGAGAGGGTTCTATGGATACGAGTGTGAATTCTGCCATTCACTGGTTACAGCAAGAGAATATCCGGCTAAAGGAAGAAAATGCCGAACTGAAAGAAGAGGTCGCGGCATTTCAATCGTACCTGCGGGGCATTTCCGCGCTGCATGAAGCCACATCCACCATCGCCACGCAAGATAACCTGTATAAATTGCTGGATGAAATTTTGTATCAGGCGCTGTTGGTCATTGACACCGACCACGGTTCGCTGTTGCTGCTGGATGAAGAAAGCCATGAGCTGGTATTCGTGCTGGTACATGGCGAATTCCGCGACTCGCTGCAAGGGTATCGCATGGATTGGCACAAAGGGGTGGCGGGCTGGGTGGTCAAACACGGCGAGCCGCTGGTGGTGAAACAGGCACATTTCGACCCCCGCTTTTCGCCGGAGGTAGACAACACCTTCGGGATGCACACGCAGGATATTCTGGCTGTGCCCCTGAAACACGGCGAACGGGTGATGGGCGTCATCGAGCTGGTGAACAAACGGCATGAACAATCGTTCAGCGATACGGACGCGATGATTTTGTCGCTATTGGGTAACTTCGCGGCGATGGCGCTGGCGCATCTGGAAGAAATTCTGGAAATGACGGACGATTAATTTCCCCCAAAAACTAAAAAGAGAGACTCGCAGGTGCGAGTCTCTCTTTCTTTTCGTCACATTATTGCCGGTCGAAGGTGATTTCTGCGAAACCCTGCCCGTCCACAAACAGTTTCACGGCGATGCCGCCGCCATCAATCCCGACGGTGTATTTTCCGGGCCACAACCCGCCGAAATCGCACGCGCCGCCGCCGTACTCCAGCTTCGTGCCGGTATAGCACGTCGCGGAAAAGTCGTTGGCTTCCGAGCGGATGGTGATGGGCAACCCTTTCACGCCAGTGCGCACAATAATGGTTGACCACACCCCGTTGGCAGGCTCCGTGCCGCTGGTATTCTTCACCACCTGCCCCGACCACCCCGTCGGAGAACGCGGGGGCGGGTCTTGGGTGACATTCTCGTAAGTGAATTCCACCAGAATGCGCTGTCCCGCATCCACCCGGGCAGTCACCACATCCGATTTATCCTCGCCCACCCAAATCTGCCAATCGCCGGGCGACAACCCTTTCATCCCCATCGTTGCCCAACCGAACTCGGAGGAATTGGCGGTGACCAATCGAATTTCAGTGCCGCCCTGCTTCAGTATCACCGGCACATCCAACGCGCCGATGGTGCGCACCATGATGGTGGTATTGCCGTCGGGGTCGGGGAAATCGGCGGTTTGCGCGCCCACCCACTTATTCACCGACTCCACCACCGTCACCGAACCGTCCCACATTTGGGAGATGTCCTGATATTCCGGCGCACCGGGCGCAACATATGCCGGCGCGGCGGGCGTTGCGGTGGCGGCAACGGTCGCGGGGGCGGATGAGGCGGGGGGCGTCTGTGCGGCGGCAGCGCCGGGGATGGTCAGCGTTTGCCCCACATAGATGAAACCGGCGTCGGAAAGATTATTCGCTTGCACAATATCCCACTGCGACACCCCATAACGGTAGGCAATATTGATGACCGTATCGCCCGCCTGCACGGTATATCGGGTGCTTGAAGCAGTCGGGGCGGCAGTGCCGCCGGGGATGCACAATTGCTGTCTGGCGAAAATCGTATCGCTGAACAGACTGTTCGCGCTCGCCAGCGTATTCGCCGAAACGCCGTTCTGCCACGCAATGGACGAAAGCGTGTCGCCCCACTGCACGGTGTAGCGGGTGGCGCAATTGTTCGCCGCCGACACAACCGGGGCGACCGCGCCGCCGGGAACCCGCAAAACCTGCCCGGTGTAGATGGTATCCACATCCGACAAATTATTGGTGGTGGCGAGCGTCTGCACGGAAGTGTTGAACTTCACGGCGACATCATACAGCGTATCCCCCGGCTGAACAGTATAATAGCCCGTGGATGACGATGTTGCAGCGACGGCAGCAGTGCCGGGGATGGTCAGCGTTTGCCCCTCGAAAATCATATCGGGGGAGGATAAACCGTTGGCGTCCATAATTTCCTGCACGGACACATCATACGTCAGCGCAATATCGCCGAGCGTGTCGCCCGCCTGCACGGCGTAGGTGGTTCCCCCCTGCGCCAGCGCGGGCAACGTCCAACCGAGCGCCAACAGTATGGTCAAAATTATCATCGAAACATATTGTTTCATAATTATTTCCTCCGGCTGTGCCTGCATCCTGCAATCCACGCGATGGCGCACAGCATACATACTTCCTACTATACATAATACCGAATTGCGGATAATATGTCAAGTGAACGGGCGAGTGGTTGTCCCAAACTAACCGCTTTAAAAAGTAGCATTTCCGCCCCTTCAATGATATAATTTCTGGCAGACAACTCACTCACCGTTTAAAGGAGATGCCCATGCGTGTTGTTGCGATGATTATGGCAGGTGGTGCTGGGACTCGCCTCACCGCATTGTCCGATAATCGAGCCAAACCAGCCGTTCCCTTTGCCGGAAAATTCCGCATCATTGATTTTACCCTCTCCAATTGCGTGAATTCCGGCATTTTTAACGTCGCCATTCTGACGCAATACAAACCCCATTCCCTCAACGACCACATCGGCATCGGCAAGCCATGGGACCTCGACCGCCAGCACGGCGGGGTACACCTGCTCCATCCGTATCAGGGCACGGCGCAGGAAGATTGGTACAGCGGCACAGCGAACGCCATCGCCCAGAATATCGATTTCATCCGCCGCTCGCAAGCCGATACCGTGCTCATCCTCTCCGGCGACCATATTTACGCGATGGATTACCGCAAAATGCTCGACTTCCACTATCGCTCGCAGGCGGATTTGACGCTGGCGGTGCGGAATGTCCCGCTGGAAGAGACCGACCGCTTCGGCATTATGACCGTGGATGATGAGATGCAGGTGCGCGATTTCCACGAAAAGCCGAAAAACCGCGACAAGGGTACGCTGGCATCAATGGGGGTGTATATCTTCAAAACCGAAACGCTGATTGCGCGCTTGCAGGAAGACAGCCCGGAAACCCCGCGCATCGACTTCGGTGGCGATGTCATCCCCAGCATGATTCCGCGCGACAAAGTGATGGCGTTTCTGTTTGACGGCTATTGGGTAGATGTGGGAACCGTGCAATCCTATTGGGAGACCAATCTGGAACTCACCAACCCGATGCCCCCCCTGAATTTGTACGATTCCGACTGGGTGATTCACACCCGCAGTCAGGAACGTCCGCCGGTGAAAATCGACCCGCAGGGACGAGTGAAACAGAGTTTGCTCTCCAACGGATGCGTGATTCGCGGCTCGGTGGAACATTCGATTCTATCGCCGGGGGTGTATGTCTCACCCGGCGCCATCATCCGCGATTCAATTATTCTGAACGATACTTGGATTGGACCCGGCGCCATCATCGAAAAAACCATCATCGACACGGATGTCGTGGTCGGTGGCGGCGCGCTCATCGGCGCGGAAGGCGACGACACCCCCAACCACAAAATGCCCGAAAAACTGAACACCGGCATCAACGTGATTGGGCAGGAGAGCGTCATCCCGATGGGCAAACGCATCGGGAAAAACGTGCTCATCAGCGCCAACACCACCGAAAACGACTTCCCCGACGGCGACATCCCCAGCGGCGAAACCATCAGCCCCGATAACGGGCGGGGAAAGTGAGCAGGTGAGAGAGTGAGCAAGTGAGCCGGTGGGCGACTTGAGACTTGAGACTTGAGACTTGAGACTTGAGACTTGAGACCTGAAACTTGAGACCCGAAACCCGAAAGAGGAACGTTTATGAAAACACTGGCACTCATTATGGCGGGCGGCGCGAACCGAAACCTCAGCGTGCTGACCCAGATGCGGGCGGAAGCCGCGCTCCCCTTTGGCGGAAAATTCAGAATTGTGGATTTTGCCCTTTCCAATTGCAGTAATTCCGCCATTTACAACGTGGGCGTGCTGACCCAATACATGCCCCGTTCGCTCAACGACCACATCGGCGTGGGCAAACCCTGGGAACTTGACCGCACGCGCGGCGGGGTGCGCCTGCTGCAACCCTATCTGGGTCCCGGCATCACCGGCTGGGAAAAAGGCACCGCCGACGCCGTGCGCCGCAACATGGATTTTGTGGACGAGCAACGGGTGGATACCGTGCTGATTCTGGGCGGCAACCACGTCTATAAAATGGATTACCGCACCATGCTCCGCGTCCATCAGGAAACCGATGCCGACGTGACCATCGGCGTGCGCAGCGTCAACCCCTTCGAGACCCATCGCTTCGGCATTGTCACCACCGACGCCAACATGCGCGTGCTGAATTTTCAGGAAAAGCCCCAGCGCACCCGCGAAAACGTCGCCTCTATGGGCATATACGCCTTCAAAGCCGAGGTGCTGAGGAAGCATCTCCGCAAATACCGCTCGCATCTGGATTTCGGGCGGGATGTCATCCCCGCGATGATTGCCCAGCGCAAACGGGTTTTCGCCTACAAATATGAAGGCTATTGGGCGAATGTGGGCACACTGCAAGCCTATTGGGAAGCGAACATGGCGCTGCTGGCGGAAACGCCCGCGCTCGATATGTACGACCCCGATTGGGTCATCCACACCCCCAGCGAGGAGCAACCGCCCGTGAAAATCGGCGGGGGGGCGCACGTGGAAAACAACCTGCTCTCCAACGGCGCAATCGTGGACGGCATAGCGAAATATTCGGTGGTGTCGTCGGGGGTATACATCGCCGAAGGGGCGGTGGTGCGCAATTCCATCATCATGCACAACTGCAAAATCGGCGCGGGGGCAATCATCGACCGCGCCATCATCGACAAAGATGTGATTATCGGCGAAAACACGCACATTGGGTACGGCGACACCATCATCCCCAACAGAGATGCGCCAAAAATTTTAAATACCGGGCTGACCGTGGTGGGCAAAAATTCGAGCATCCCGCCCAATCTGAAAATCGGGCGCAATGTGGTGGTTGAACCGCACACCGCCGCCAAAAAATTCCCCGCCGACGGCGTCCCAAGTGGAGAGACCGTTTCGTGATGGCACGTATTTTTTTCGGGCTGATGGTGTTGCTGGCAATCGCAGGTTGCGCCGCGTCCCCGCCCCCTGCGGCAGAACCCGCATCTCAAAGGGAGATGCAGGGAACACTGCTCGTCACCAGTGCCGCGTTTGCGGCGGGCGAACCGATTCCCGCGCAATATACCTGCACCGGCGCGGACATCTCGCCGCCGCTGGCGTGGACGGATGCGCCCGCAGAGACGCAATCATTTGCCCTGATTTTCGATGACCCGGACGCGCCCGGCGGCACGTGGGTTCACTGGCTGCTGTTCAACCTCCCCGCCGATGCGCGAGCGCTCGCCGAAAATGCCGCCCCGCCCGACAGCACACTCATCGGCAAAAACAGTTGGGGGCGCACCGATTACGGCGGACCCTGCCCGCCAAGCGGCACACATCGCTATTTCTTCAAATTATACGCGCTCGATGCCACCCTCAATTTGGACAACGGCGCAACCAAAACCGAGATTCTATCGGCGATGGACGGGCATATTTTGGCGGAAACTTCATTAATGGGCACATTTTCACGGTAGCGCCACCTATGCACATCGTCCTGCTGGAACCCTATTTCACCGGCTCGCACCAAAACTGGGCGGAAGAATACGCGCGTTTTTCCGCGCATAAAGTGACCATCCTGAGTCTGCCGGGTCGGTTCTGGAAATGGCGGATGCACGGCGGCGCGGTCTCGCTGGCGGCGCAATTTCTGGCGCTGCCCACCCCGCCCGATCTGATTCTCGCCAGCGATATGCTCGATGTGAGCACCTTCCTCGCTCTCACCCGCCCGCGCAGCGCCCGCATTCCGGTGGCGCTCTATTTCCATGAAAACCAACTCACCTACCCATGGTCGCCCACCGACCGCGATATTGCCGCCAAACGTGACAGCCATTACGGCTTCATCAACTACGCCTCCGCATTGGCGGCGGATGCCGTATTCTTCAATTCGCAATACCATTTGGACTCGTTTTTTGATGCACTGCCGCGCTTTTTAAAGCACTTTCCCGATCATCACGGGCTGGAAAATATTTCGGTGTTGAAAAAGAAGGCGCAGGTTTTGCCGCTCGGGTTGGATTTGCGCCGCTTTGATGCCCACCGAACACCGCGCGTGCCCGAAATGCCGCCGCTTATCCTGTGGAATCATCGCTGGGAATACGACAAAAATCCCGCCGAGTTTTTCGCCGCGTTGGAGGCGGTGGCGGCGCGCGGCTTCGATTTTCGGGTGGCAATTCTGGGCGAAAATTTCCGCAACGCCCCCGCCGAGTTTGACACGGCGCGACAGCGTTTTGGCGAGCGTATCGTTCACTTTGGTTACGCGCAAAACTTCGCCGATTACGCGCGCTGGCTCTGGCAAGCGGACTTGCTGCCCGTCACCACCATCCACGATTTTTTCGGGGAGAGTGTGGCGCAGGCGATATATTGCCGCTGTTTTCCGCACCTCCCCAATCGGCTACCCTATCCCGCGCGCGTCACCCCGGCGCCCCCCCCCCGGGCCCACGCCGCCTCTCTGGGTGCTTTTGGT
>CAZMXX010000227.1:0-1681 GCA_964570315.1 uncultured Anaerolineaceae bacterium
CGCACCACCGTACGCGCCCCAGAGTAGATGTTCGGCCTCTTCTGATGTGTCACAGACGCAGGCGCGATGCCTTCACCGAGGCGCGTGCCGGGCGGCATCCCGCTAGAGAGATTCTCCCTCGCCGAAGCCGCCGCCCTCCTGCGTGCCCTCGCCGGGGAAATCGCGGACGACCCCGCCGCCGAAATCTGCGCTGCGCTGGACAACTTCCCGCTGGCAATCGAATTGGCGGGCAAATATATCGCCACTGGCGAAAGCCCCGCCGCCTACTTAGACCGGCTCAACGATACCCCGCTGGACGCCCTGCACTACGGCGACCACCGCCGCGACAGCGTGCCGGTACTGCTGGAGAAATCACTGGCGAAAGCGGGGGAGCCGGCGCGCGCCGCGCTGGCGGTGGCAGGCTTGCTGGCGCTTGCCCCCTTCGACCGCGCCCCGCTTGCCGCCGCCCTGCCCGAGACCGACCTGCGCCGTACATTGGACGCCCTGCTACGTTACGGCATCTTGCGCCGCACTGACGGGCTGTACGCCGTCAGCCACGCCCTGATTTACCGCTACGCCCGCCGCCGTCTGACCCCGCCCGCAGAAGCCCTGCCCACACTAGCGGCGTTTTACACCGATTTCACAGAAGCCGAAGCTGCCAAAGGTGTACCCGGCTACCTCGTGTTGGACACCCACCGCACTCACATTATGGCGGTGCTGGATGCCTGCATCGTTGTCGAAGATTGGCAACACGCCAACGCGCTGGTCTGGGCGGTGAAAGACTATCTTGATATACAGGGCTACACCACTGACCGGGTGCGGGTGCTTGAAACGGGCGTCAAAGCTGCCCGCGCCTTGAACCACAAGCAAAACGAAGGGGCGCATCTCGGCAATCTGGGGCTGGCGTACCACGATTTGGGGCAGGTCGAGCGTGCCATTGAGTTCCACACCCAAGCCCTCGCCATTGCCCGCAAAATCGGCGACCGCCGCAATGAGGGCACATGGCTCGGTAATCTGGGGCTGGCATACCGCGCTTTGGGGCGGGTCGAACGCGCCATTGAATACCACACCCAAGCCCTCGCCATCAGCCGCGAGATCGGCGACCGCCGTGGCGAAGGACAAGACCTCGGCAATCTGGGGCTGGCATACAGTGCTTTGGGGCAGGTCGAGCGTGCTGTTGAATTCTACCAGCAGGCGCTGGCGATTTCACGCGAAATCGGCGACCGCCGCGGCGAAGGCATACACCTCGGCAATCTGGGGAATGTGTACTATTCGCTGGGGCAGGTCGAACGTGCCATTGAGTTTTACCAGCAAGCGCTGGACATTGCCCGCGACATTGGCGATCGCCGTGGCGAAGGCAACCGCCTCGGTAATTTGGGAAATGCGTACGGCGATTTGGGGCAGGTCGAACGTGCCATTGAGTTTTACCAGCAAGCGCTGGACATTGCTCGCGACATTGGCGATCGCCGTGGCGAAGGCAACCGCCTCGGTAATTTGGGGAATGCCTACAGCGATTTAGGGCAGGTCGAGCGCGCCATTGAGTTCCACACCCAAGCCCTCGCCATTGCCCGCAAAATCGGCGACCGCCGCGGCGAGGGCACATGGCTCGGTAATCTGGGGGGGGCGTACCGCGCTTTAGGGCAGGTTGAACGTGCCATTGAATTTTACCAGCAGGCACTGAACATTGCCCGCGAAATCGGCG
>CAZMXX010000227.1:1781-6713 GCA_964570315.1 uncultured Anaerolineaceae bacterium
ACCGCCGCGGCGAAGGCGCGCACCTCGGCAATCTGGGGATTGCCTACCGCGCTTTAGGGCAGGTCGAGCGCGCCATTGAATTTTACCAGCAGGCACTGAACATTGCCCGCGAAATCGGCGACCGCCGCGGCGAAGGCGCGCACCTCGGCAATCTGGGGATTGCCTACCGCGCTTTGGGGCAGGTTGAGCGCGCGAAAGTGTTGTGGCAACAATCGTTGGCAATTTTTGAAGAAATCAAATCACCCACGGCGGAATTGGTTCGCGGGTGGTTGAATGATTTGGGGTAAACTTTCCCGCCATATTTCCCGGCAATGAATTGCCGGGCTAAAAACCAAAGCCGACTTAAGTCGGCTTACGCTATCAGCCTGCGTTTCAACGCGAGGCACACGTCCCACGGCAACATTGGTTCGCGGGTGGTAGTTGAATGATTTGGAGTAAACTCCTCCGCCACATTCCCCGGCAATGGATTGCCGGGCTAAGAACCAAAGCCGACTTAAGTCGGCTTGCGCTATCAGCCTTGCGTTTCAACGCGAGGCTGAGCAAGACACACAAAAAACATCAGGAGCAAAAAATGAGTTTCGGCATCACCAAAACCATCCCCGCCAAAGAAGGCATCGCCGCGCTGAACGCGCTGTACGACGGCACGTTATCCGAATATGAGTTCCATATGGCGGGCAAACCCTCCCGGCTGAAGGTCGGCGATTACGTCTATACGATATTCCGTGACCAACTGCACGGGCGGCTGAAAATCACCGCGCTGGTCGGCGGCGCGGTGAACCCCAAATCGGGCAGACCGCGCACGCTGGTCATCGTCGCCGCGCCCGGCGAGCGGTTGGTAACGCCCATACCCTTCAAGGGGCATCGCGGCACACGCTATTTCGATGGCGCGGCGTGGGACGCAGCACAAAAAGAATGACTGGACGCGATGGGACGCAGATTGCGCAGATTTTTCGGATTTTCACAGATAATTTTTGAAAAATCAGCGGAAATCTGTTTCATCTGCGTTATCTGCGTATCGTCCAATCCAAAAACTCTCTATCCGAAGTCCCCTGCCCCGCCGCCGAGCTACATCTCCGCCAACACCGATTGCATGTCGCGCAGGTGCATCTTCTCATGCACCCCGATGATTTTCGCCACCTGCCGCACCGCAATTCGCCCCAGCGCCGGGTGCTCTCCCGTTTTCTGCCAATCGGCGGCGGAGATTCCACGGATGACCGCCAGCGTTTCCGCGCGTTGAGCCGCCAGCTCCGCCAGCAATTCCGCCGTGGACTGCCCCGCGCGTCTCTCGACATGGCTGTTGTTCCAGCGGTCAAGGTCAAATTCCGCCGACGCGCTCAGCTCTCTGCCCGCCAGCACCGCCTGAATGAATCGCCGGTGCGCCTTTTCCGCGTCCACCAAATGCGCCACATTTTCGCGCACCGTCCACCGACCGTCTGCCGGGCGGAAATTCCGCGCCGCGTCATCCAGCCCTTCCACCAGCGCCACCAATTCGTTCCGCACCGCCGTCATTTTCTCAATCATCTGTTGTCGTTCATTTTCCATCGGTTCGTCTCCCCAATCTATCCGTTATTTTGCGGACAACCAACACCGGTTCGTCCATTTTCAGACCCAATGACAGTATACCATATATCCCCGCCCCCGAAACAATGCCCACCGGCGCCACAATCCACGGCGAAACCCCCGCCAGCAGCCACAGCATCCCCCCCAGCCACAGCGCCATCCCCCCACCGGAAAGCAGCATTTTCCCCAGCGCGGGCATCAGGGGCAAAACCGATAATCTGCCCGGCAATCGACGCAAACGGTGCATCAGCCACGCGGTTTCCAGCGTCACGGCGATGGAGCTGGCAAGGGCAATCCCGGCGTGCGGCGGCAGTCCGCCCCACCGAAACAGGGTGAGCAGCGCCCAACTGAGCGCGATATTGATGCCCATCGCCACTACCCCAATCGCCACCGGTGTGCGGGTATTTTTCAGCGCGTAAAAAGCGCGGGTCAGAATTTCCACCGCCGAATGTGCCACCAGTCCCAGCGTGTAAAAGGTCAGCGCCCAAACCGTGGCGGTGGTAGAAGCATCATCGAAGGCGTTGCGCTGATACAGCACCTGAATGATGGGTCGCCCCAGCATCAGCAGCCCGATGGCGGCGGGGATGGACAGGTACAGCACGCCGCGCAGGGTGGCGGTGAACGCCCGCTGCAAATCATCCCACGCCTGCCGCGCCGCCAGCGCGGAGAAGGTCGGGAACGCCGCCGCCGCCACCGACTGGGCGATAATCCCCTGCGGTAGCAGCATCAATCGCCAGCCGTAATCCAAGCCCGCCAAACTCCCGTGCGACAGCCACGACGCGAGAAAGGTATCCCAGATGAAATTCAAGCGGATTGCCGCCAGCCCCAACATCCGCGGCGCCATCAGCCGCGCCACCTGTCGCACACCGGGGTCGGAGGGGGCGAAGGTGGGCAAATAGCGCGCCCCAAAGCGAGCGAGTCCCGGAACCTGCACCAGCAGGTGCATCAGCGAACCGGCAACCACGCCCGCCGCCAGCCCTTTCACCCCCCACACGGGACCCAAAAACCACGCCCCGGCAATGATGAGCAGATTGTACATCACCGGCGCCAGCGCGGGGAGCAAAAAATGCTGGTGCGCGTTCAGAATGCCCATCAGCAAGCCGCTGATGCCGAAAATCACCGTGGAAATCATCAGCCAGCGCATAACCTCGGCGGTGAGCGCAATCTGCGCCGGGTCGGTGAAGCCGGGGGCAATCACCGTGCGCACCAACTGCGGCGCGAAAATCGCCGTGATTGCCGCAAAAGCGGACAGGATGACCAGCAGCCAGTTGATGACGGCGGACGCCAGCCGCCACGCGCCCGCTTTGTCGTCGCGCGTCAAATAATCGGTGAAGGTGGGAATGAATGCCGACCCCAGCGCGCCGCCGGAAATCACGTTGAAGAGCAAATCGGGGAGTTTGAACGCGGCGAGGTAGGCATCATATTCCCAGCTCGTGCCGAATTGGCTGGCGATGACCACATCGCGCACCAGACCCAACACCCGGCTCAGGGCAATCAAAATCATCACCAGAGAGGCGGCGCGGGCAATTGTTTTCACATTGGCAGGTCGAATTGTCATCGTCGTTTAAAATCTTCCGTGAAAAAATTTGGTTCTTTGCCCAAAAACATTCCCCAAATTATAAGATGAAGTCGGCAATCTTCAAATTACCATCCCCGCCGATTTTCTGCTATACTTCTGCCTATGGTAAAGCAAAATGATCTAGACCGCGCGAGGCAATATCTCGGCGGGGAACGCGGTTTACGGCTGGAAAACTTGGATTTATCGGGGGCGGATTTGCGCGGCGCAGACTTTTCCGGCGCGTGGATGCGCGATACCGACTTGAGCGACGCCGATTTGCGCGGCGCGAAATTCGTCGGCGCGCCGTTGCCCGGGGTGAATTTTTCCGGCGCGAATTTGGCGGCGGCGGACATGCACGGCTGCATCGGGGCGGGCGCAACTTTCGCAGGCGCAAATCTGACCGACGCCAGTCTGCGCGGCGCAGATTTGTACGGCGCAGTGCTAGAGAATGTCATCTGTACCGCCACCGATTTTTCAAATGCCGATTTATCGCTGGCGAAATGCAACGGCGGCGACTTCCGGCGGGCGGCGTTCAACCGCGCCATTTTGATGGGCGCGGATTTTTCGGCGGCGAATTTGACCGGCTGCACCCTCGACGGGGCGCACATCGCGCGCGCGAATTTCACCGCCGCCATCGGCGTGCCCCCCCTGCCCCACCCCGCCGAAACCGCCAAAAATCGGAGCCGCCGTCGCTCGCGGCGCGGCACATAATCAGGAGAGAAACCAATGTCTGCAATTGATTTTTCATCCGTTCAATGGGCACAAAAAATTTCCGGCACGCTGGACACCCTCAACGAATTGTCCGCCGAAGACCTGAAAAAAATGGGACAATTGCTGCTGGAGCTGTCGCACCTGAAAGCCGAAGGCACAACCCCCACCCCCGCGCAAATGACCGTCATTCTGCAACGTCTGCACACCCAAAACCTCGACCTGCTGGAAGCGGTCAAAGGGGGATTGATGGTACATTTCAGCGGCGGCATGAAATATGAACGATTCCTTTTACGCGAAGATGGACGTATCCCCAATCACAAATACGAGAGTCAAAAAGCCGAATGATACTCAAAACACTGACCGTTGGACCCGTGCAAGCAAACTGTTACATCGTGGGTTGCCCCGAAACCCGCGCCGCCGTCATCATTGACCCCGGCGACGAGGCGGAACGCATTCTGCAAGCCGTGGCGGAACTGAAAGTGACCGTCACCCACATCCTGCTCACCCACGCCCATTTCGACCACATCACCGCGGCGCAAGCCGTCGCCGAGCACACCGGCGCACCGCTCGCCCTGCACCCCGACGACCTGCCGCTGCTGAATGTCGGCGGGGGCGCGACGGCGTTCGGGCTGCCCCAGCCGCCGATTCCCGTGCCGCAAATCTGGCTCAGCGCCGGAGACACAATTTCCGCCGGGACGCTCTCGTTTTCGGTGCTGCACACGCCCGGTCATTCCCCCGGACACGTCTGTTTTCGGGAAACCAACCACGGCGCAATTTTTGTTGGCGACGTGCTTTTCGCCGGGAGCATCGGGCGCACGGATTTGCCCGGCGGCAGCTATGAAACGCTGATGGACAGCATCGCCCACCAATTGATGACCCTCCCCGACGACACGGTGGTCTACCCCGGTCATGGACCCGCCACCACCATCGGCGCGGAACGAGTCGGCAATCCGTTTTTGTAACTTTATACCATAGAGGCACAGAGGCGAAATTTGCAACCCTACCGGGCGGGTTGCCCCTACGAATGAACAAATATCAGCTTGTTTTTGCCTTAAAAACTCTGTTTCTCCGTGCCGCTGTGGTTCTATTTGGAATTTTAAACA
>CAZMXX010000228.1:0-6682 GCA_964570315.1 uncultured Anaerolineaceae bacterium
CCTCTGTACACTATGACATTCTCTTCGGACAAATAACAGGCCTCAATAGTCAGGAACCTGTTCTTGTCTAGCATGACGACGGGTTTCATGGTGATGTCAGTGCCAGAGCTCGTATCACCACACCTTCCATGACCAGCGAGAACACCGTCGACAAATATTACACACTCCTGCACATTCCACTTGAAAGAAGAGTCGCTGTTCCGGATGCAATCTATATGTATTAGTGCGTCATTGAGCCTGAATTCGCAATGTTTATGCCCTGGCAGATGATCGTTGGCCGGGTCGAAACCTTGAGGCAGAGGAAGCCGTGAGGGGTCGTCTGGAGCAGTAAACCACTCTGGCCTTATTTTCTTGATCATCTTTTTCCTGCTGAAGTCGCATATCGGCCCGTGTTTCTTCTCAAGATCGAGCCTCATAGCCTGATAACGCTCTCTGAAAGTTGATGGGCTCCATTCCACCCAGCTGCCTCCCAGTGCGCAGCTGAGAGGCGCCTCTTCCCTTCTGAGACTTGCGGCAAAGCCATAGAGATTTATCGGTATATCTTCCATGCGCAAGGCCCGGGCCGCTATCTTCCTTACCTCTATGTCGTCATCAACGAGCGCCTTAACCAGTGGGCCCCGTGAGAGGTGCGGTTCGGCCCTGCCAAGTCCCCAGGCGGCCCAACGCCTGTTCATCTTTTCTCCATTTCTTAGTTCCCATGCGAGTTTTTTCACAGGCAGGACCACGTTGTTCTCTGCCACGCATCCCGACTCTCTTATCTTTCTAAGTGTCCTTTCAGCGCTCTCACGCACAAAATAGGATTCATCACTCAGGAGCCTTATCAGCGGCACCACCGGCCGAACATCTGGAAGGGCGAGAAGTGCGTTGGCTGCCCATTCCCGCACCTCGGCATCGCTGTCACTCAACGCCTTTATCAACGGCAGCAGAACTTCTCCCGGCAGTTCCAAGACAAAACCACCATCACCGAGGATAGACGGCTCGGCCAGCCCCCAGACGGCTTCTTTGCGTACAGAAGCGTCCTCATCCTTCAAGGCCTTTAAGAGGGGACGAAATTTTTCAGGACGCCTGAAGGCCCCGATGGCCCTGACAGCACCCCACCGTACATTCCTGTTTTTGTCCCCAAGAGCTTTATTTAGCAGTTTAAGGCCGTTTCGGCCATACTCCAGGTAGTCGAAACTAAGTCCATACTGCCTCAAGGATTCTGCTGCGTTCAGAACAACCATCTCGTCCCTGTCTGTCAAGGACTCGAGAAGGGCTTTAACTGCTTCAGGGTCATAAAACTCGCCAAGGCTCCGAGCTGCCGCGGCCCTGACAAGGGCATCACCATCTTCCAGGGCCGAGATCAGATGCCGTTGAAGTTCAGCCGTCTTCTCCAGTCCGCAGGCCTCGGTGGTTGACCAGAAGATTTCTACAGCTTCTTTTCTCTTTACTGGGTCGCTATCCATCAGTTGTCTTAACAACCGTTCCATTTTATTTTCCTTCATCTCCAGAGTCATTCACACTTGTCCTTCGATAGAATGTGTATGAAGATATTCCACCCTCTCACTTGTATAGGCGGCCCTAACACATATCGTCTTACTCAAGAGGCAGACCTCGTTAAGGAACCTCTGAATAATTCGTCCCTGAATTAATCAGACTTCCTTAATTGAAAAACCTCGCCTGTTATGGGCAGATGGACCATCTCTTCCAGCACTGGCTTCGATGTCGCCTTTTCAACGGCCTCCTTGTAAACGTAAAGCTGCGGCACAAACTCACGCACGCGTTCCATGGCGTCTGCACCAGGGTAGCTTTTGTGATCAATAATCACGTATCCTCCATCGACCTCCAATAAAAGATCGATCCATCCGTGCAAGAGCTGGTTCTGCTCATTACGCAGAGTTATGGGCCACTCCCTGAAGACCGAGGCCTCAGGATAATGGTCTTCAATAAAGCGGTTCAGACGGTCGCTGGCTTCAAGCATATCCTCCGGTGTAAAGGACTCCGAGACCTGCCATCTCCTCAACAAACCTTCAGCCATGGCGATACGATCATTCCTTGCCGCCCCATGCCTGTCCGCCCCGAGAAAGCCGTGAACGGCATTCCCGAGATCCGCTATGACAGGTGTCCCCCTTATAATCAGCCGCTCGCCAAGGACGCTCTTTTTCTTTACAACTACAGCCCCCAGCTCTTCAGCGCTCCAGCGGATAGACGTAGGGGTCAGACGCGCTCTGGGGTAGGTTATAACGGTATCCACAGCAGGGGCCTGAAAACAACCGGCAGACCCAGCAGGTTGAAAGGCTTCTTCCTCTCCTCCATCAGAGAATTCCCGCACGGTCAGAGCTACCGCCCGGCCTGCGACCGTTATCTCCTGAAGCCCTCTTTCCAGCGGCAGCGTTATAAGCTTGCGTCCGTCTCTGTCTGTAAGCGTGTCCAGCCACGATGACTTGAGTTCCACGCCAGCCCTGGTCTCTTTCTTTCTCACGGCAAATATCAACCCCTCCTTTGCGCGCGTCATGCCGACATACAATAGCCTGTTTCCATTCTCCCTCTCCTGCCTCAGGACCGTTAAATGCTCTTTGCTCTCTTCAAGCCTACCCTCCAAAACTGGTATGCTCCTCTGGGCTCCAAAGGGCCACGGCCAGTAACGGATTGTCCTCCCGGCCAGAGGGTTCTCGGGGTCGAACTTCTTGGCTGGCTGCACATGTACGCCAAAGGCGTCGGCTTTCCTTGCCGGATCCTGGTCAAGCCCTGTCAATACAACTACCGGCCACTCCAGCCCCTTGGCCCTGTGATAGGTCAAGACCTGCAGCGTGTCCTCTCCGTGATCAGGCGGCTGTTCAGGGTCCTTCTCACGGACATAGTTTATGAAGCCCGTGACAGTGGCCGAGCTTCCGATTGCCAAGGACCTCTCTACATAGGCGACGCAGCACTCCCGTAAACTATCAAGATTCCTCATACGCCTCGCAACTTCGCCCCAGGTCTTTATCGTATCAATCAGCCTTACCCTATCTATGGCAATCTCCAGCGCCTCCAGGGGCGCCTTGAAGTCAAGGTCCTTTCGAGCCTCGAGCAGCGCCTTTACAAAAGGTATCGCCGTACAGGCAATGAGCGTATTCTCGGGCACGCTCACAAGGGTCTCGAGCCAGTCTTCGTGTATGGAGTGAAGCGGCGAGAGGGATACTATCTCCATTAGTGCAAGGCTGTCGTTTTCGTCGTTCATGAACCGCAAGGCCGCAAGCGCAAGGATACATTCCCGCGCCTGCAAGAGGCTTCCCTGCGGCGAGGATGTTGGTATACCAATGGCCTCAAGTTTTCCTGCCACTGCCCTGCATTTGTCATTGGTACGGCATAGAACGGCTATATCACCAGGCTTGAGATCGGACCGTTTTTCAAGTAGCTCTCTAATACCCTGCGCTATCGCTCCGGTCTCCTGCGAATTATTATTAGCCTCCAAGTTCCACGACTCAAGCCACCCTCCGTCCGCCTCTTCGGATTTTTCCTCAGGGATACGGAGCCGGACCTTGTCTTCGCCGAGCTCATGGAAGACAGCGGTAAAGACATGGTTGCAGAACTCGACCAGTTCCCTGCGCGAACGCCATGACCGGTCGAGTATCTCCGTAGTTCCGACACAGCCCGCGACGGCGTCGATAAGCTCCGGGTCGGCACCCCGGAAGCCATAGATCACCTGCTTGGGGTCGCCCACCCAGACAGACTGGCCTGCCAGCCGGTGCAGCTCGATAAAGAGCGCCAACTGAATGGGGCTCGTATCCTGAAACTCATCCACCATCAATTGGCTCAGGCGGTCTGACATGGATTCCCTGAAGGCATCATTGCAACGTGCAAGTTCCAGCACCTTTGTCTCCTGATCCACAAAGTCCATGAGACCGTGAGTGAGCTTGAATGATTCATAGGCAGAGAGAGCCTCCACGGCGCAGTCGAAAACGCCTTCGATTACCTGAGTGATATCCGCCCGGAAGCCCTGGTGCGACAAAAGATTGGATGCGATTCGTCTTACCTCGTCAGCCATTCCTCTGCCATCCTTGTTCACGTCCTGTTTGTAGATACTCACCCAGAGAGACCATGGAACAGTGAGGCCTCTTCTTTTCTTGAACCGGTATTCTTTAAGAAGATTGAGGACTTCTTCCGTGCCCCTTCGCGGCTGGTCTATGGTCTCAAGTCTTTTCACGGCAGCGTCTACAGCTCTGGTCATCTCCAGATCCAGGTCAATGGTCGATGGCGGGCCAAACAACGAAAGGAGCGACATCAACGATGTGTCGCGGCACCTCCTCAGCGCTTCAATGCCGACCCTGTTTGATCGTGCCGCCTCTACGACAAGACGGACATCACGGCGCCAGTCTGCCGGCTGGCCAAAGCCGGACCCGCCGCCGGCGCGCCCAAGGCGCTCTGCCACGGGGTCGATATCCGGCGCAAATTTGTCCATAACCGAAGAAATGGAGACATTGAAAAGACGCTCGCTGTCCTCTTCCGGCAATATATCCACTGCCGGCGACAGCCCGGCATCCTGTGCATATCCCCTCAGCAGCCTCGCGCATATGCTGTTTACCGTACCGATGAAACCATCATAGATCCGCTGGGCCTCTTCATACCTGCCGTCCTTGAGTAACTGCGAACGGATCCTTTCACGCAGCTCGGCGGCGGCCTTGTTGGTAAAGGTTGTGGCCATCAGTGCCTCAGGGTTCAAGCCTTCCTCTATTTTTTCCAGTATCTTCTGAGTAAGGCGATACGTCTTGCCAGAGCCCGCGCTGGCGTTTATCATCTCTACCCTGTTCATGAGGCTCCTCCTCTCAACCCGCACAATGCGTCGAACTCGCAGAATCGGCATGGCGGCTGCAGATACAGTTGATTCTTACCGCTGCATTCTTCTTCTCTGAGCTCCTCTACCTTTGACCTGCTCAAACCGGCCGAAGACTCCATCTCCTCTTCCGCCACACCGCTTGCCTCCAGGAATCCCGACTTAATTTCACGGAGTTTCTCTTCCCATGCCAGCACCCCCATATTCCACACATCCGAAGTGCTCCTCTCTGATCTGATGGCCTCTTTGCCAAAGAGCCTGCTATCACTCAGGAGCTCGCCCCTTGCCAGAAGGAAGTATGCTGCATGGGGCCATTTCCCATGGGCATCTCTCAGGAGCCACGCGTAAGCGGCAAGCTGCAGGGCCGTTCCATCTTCAACCTTTTTCCTGTAATAACTTCCGCCTCTCGACCACTTCATGTCCATGACAAAGAACCGTCCCTGCTCATCCTTGAGCAGCAAATCAACACTTCCCGTGAACGGGATTGCGGAGCCGCCGGACATGAACTTTTTTTCTACTTTATATTCCGCCGTAATGACACTAAGATTGCCATCGTTAATGGCCTTCACGAGCAGCCAGACCGCATTCACGACTGTCGCCCTGTAGCGCGAATTTTCCAGTTCATAACCCTCAAGCAGGAGCTCCGACGCCCAGCTCTGCACCAACTCATCATAGAGCTCACCTGCTCTCTCACGCGCCTCGTCAGCGCTCCACTGCCTGACCGGCTCCGCATAAAGGCGCTCGACAATATGATGAGTCAGGCTGCCTATCGCCTGGTCTCCCGTCGAAAGCGCCAAGGCGTCAGGCATGCGCAGTTTCCCATGGTACTGCAGCACCCACCTCATTGGGCAACTGATTATCGTGCTCATCTGTGTATATGAGAGTCGGGCCGGCGCCGGCACAAGATGCCCTGCGATCCGCCGTACAGCCGGCGGTTTTTTCAATGCGTGCGGCTCCACCTCGCTCAACTTCATGGTACGTCCCGCCAACCTCCATTCTCCATCACTGATGAGCTCGGTGCAGCGGCGGGTCAGCGGATTATCTCTCTCCTCCAGACCTCCGGACTTCAGGGCAGCAGAGGTCAGGTCATCCCAGAAGGGATGGCGAGAGACCTCTTGACCGTTGATGCGTCCCGGCACGATGAAGAGGACAGAATGTCTTGCGCGAAATACGCTCTGCCTCCACGAAAGGGCCTCTCTCAGGCGAAATACCCTCGCCGGCTCAAGCTCTACACCCCGCGTTCCAAGGCAAGTCCTCTCTGAATCACTCCAGTAAGTTCTCGCTTGCTGCGCCTCCTCATTAAACCCCCACCAGACAACTGTTCCGGGGGTCCAGGTTATTTGCTGCGGGTGCTGTACGACAGACCACGGCGATGCCTCTCGATAAATGTCAGGGTCCGGGCACCCAACGGCTATAACAGAGTCGAGCATCCGCTCGATCTTGACACGGCTGATAACCCCCTTTCCCCTGGATAACTTCTGCATCATACGGGCATGACTTATGGCCTCGCCATAGATGGGGCTCGTCTCTATACGAGGGGCAAGCCTGTCAATAACCCACTGGCAACGCGCTCTGAGGTCCTCCTCAGGGATGCCTGGTTCAGGGTCAAAACGGTCAATCGCAAGCATCCTGTCAAGAGCGGAGGCAAAATCCTTTTTGGCTTCACCGCCGCCGCCCTTTTTGGGAGTCTTCGCTCTGCTGCGGGCAATGTCATCAATGGCCTTGCTCCAGGCCCTGCCTCCAACACCACGCCCTTCTCTTATGGCGTTCCGCAGCCGTGCCGAAGCAACGCGAGCACACGGTCCGCCGGGCCGTGCCAGCAATTGCCCCAGACGGCGTAAACCGAAAGGCTTCCACGTCGTTGCCCCCCCCCCGGGTAGCCCCCCCCCG
>CAZMXX010000229.1:0-6623 GCA_964570315.1 uncultured Anaerolineaceae bacterium
ATGTAGATCTGCTCGGGGGGGGGGGGCGGCGGCGGAGGCGGCTCCACAGGCGAGCCGCCCGGCGGGGGAGGCGAAAGTTCCGCCAGAAAACGGCGGTCTTGCGCCACCAGATTCGCCAGCGACGTTTCCACATCGCCGGAAATGCGCTCGACGATACGCGCGCCCGCCGCTTGAATCTCCGTGAGCAGCGCATCGGGCACTTGTTGGGGCGATGCGACCACCGTCACATACACCCAGCGTCCCGGCACTTCGGCGGCGGCAAAGGTCGCATCGGGCGAAAAATGGCGAATGTACGGTAGCGCGGCGCGCAGCATTGCATCCGCATCCCCAAGCAGAACCACATGCTCGCCGGGCTGGGGCACAATGGGCGCGGCATCATCCGGCGGCGCGACGGGGTCGCCCATTGCCAATTGGTACGTTTTACCCGCAGAAACGTTCCATGCGGCGGGCTGACCCGGCGGAAACGTGGCGAGTCGCGCCAACGAACCGTTTGCCACATCATACAGCACCGTGGGACGGGCGGCATCCCACCCCGAAAGGAGGTCGGCGGGGTCTACCGTTAGTGAGCCATCACCCTGCGCGGAAATTTCCAGCGTTTCGGCATTCGCCGTCACCAGCACCCCGGCAACCGAATCGGTGCGCCAGCTAAAGGTTTCATCCTGATACACCCCGCCGGTCAGCGTGGTTTGGTTCGGCAGTGAAAGTCGAAATGCCAGCCCGAGGGGGTCTTGCACCGCTTTGAAGGCTCCCCCGTCGGGTGGGGCATTCCAGCGTTGCGCCATTTTCAGCATCGCTTGAACCGGCTTCGGATTATCCCCCAGCCGGTAAATGCCGAAATTGGCTTCGCGGGGGTTGGCAGTGGTGTCCACATCATTCAACATCCATTTTACCCCCCCGGCAAATTTGTGCGCCCGCAGAAACGCCATCAAACCCATTTCAAACAGAGCGGTTTTTCGGGCGTCCACCGGCGCAGAGTTGGTGGGGTCGGTGCCGGTTTGGTTGGAATAACCGAACTCGCTCATCAACAACGGGTGGTTGGGGAAAACGTTTTTCAGGCTCAACAAAATTTGATTCAGTTTTTTGAATTTTTGGAAGGTGGGGTCGGAATATTGATGGATGGTTTGAAAATTGAGCGCACGGTTGGCGGGCAACGCGGCGAAATGCAGCCAGTGATACCCCACCGTGATGAGGTGGTTGGGGTCGGCGGCGCGAACTGCCCCCTGCCGCACCGCAAGCCACGCCGCCACGGTATCGTTCAGCACCTGCACCAGCGGATGCCATTTGCTCGCTTGGGAAGAATAGATGTAATCAACGAGGGTTTTTCCGTTTTGGTTTGCCCACACTGTGCCATCGTTGTGAAATTCAATGAATAAACGGAGGGCGTTGATGTACCAAAAAGCCTGCATCGGATTGAGATGGCGGGGGATGCGGCGCTGCTGTTGAAGCGCCAACGCCTCTTCCTGCGTGACGCGCACACCATATTGGTCAACCAGCGCGTTGGAATGAACTGGAGCGGGATGGTCGGCGGGATAAATTGCCGCGACAAAATTGTAAAATACCGGCTCATTCTCCAAATCCCACGCCAAAATAGCGGGGTCGTCACGGTAGCGAGTGGCAATTTTCGCGTCGAGCTGCGCCACCTGCGCCAAATTCAGCGCGTGGTCGTCGTTGAAGGTGAGTATCACCGCCAATTGGCGGTCGGCGGCGAGTTGCAGCACCCGGTCAAGTTTGCCGAAGTTATCGGCGCGAATATCGGCGGCGAGGGTAGATTGCACGAACAGCCGCACGGTGTTCAAGCCGGTATCCACCATCTTTGAAAAATCGCGCGCGATGAGGGTTTCATCGAATTTATCGGTATCCCACATGTGCCATGCGCGGTCAAAATAGCCTTCATAGTTTGCCCCGCGCGCAAAAAACGGGGTTTGATTGGGCAACGTCAGAAAGTTTTTATCGGATGCAATTGCAAAAAAGCTCATATCCCCTCCGTTTTGTCCATGTCGAAATATCTCATTCAGATAGTTTAATGAAGCGGCGGTCCTTTCCAAATGAAGCGTCAAAAATCAGCAACCGATTTTCTTCATCTTTTGCAAACTGCACCGCCAACCAACCCTCAACCGAGCCGCCGGGGTATAAACTTGCCTCGAGTTGCGGTTTCGGCTCAACCACCGAGGGGGCATCATACACCACATTTTTGCTGCCGGTGGATTTGAAATCGCCGCTACTCAACCATGCGCCGTCCTCATCGCGCCCGATGTACCGCGCCGACACATTGGCGAGCATATAGGTCATTCCCTCGGCGGGCGGATCATTGTATGAATTTGCCGCGCTGATTTTCTCCCACGCTTTTTCATCGCGCAAAACGGATTTCACCGTGATTTCCCATGTTTCCGTGCGGATTAATTCACCGATTGCCGCCGGTTCCGCCCGCGAAAGCCCATTGTCGGTGGGGGGCAACGTGCCGAGCCGGGCATCCGTCGCAATTGCCGCGCCCTCTTCCAATGCCAAATACAGCGTGGGGGCATCGTCGCCGTATGGTGCGGGCAGAACGAGCATCAAGTTGTGTTCCCCTGCCGCAACGGGGAAAACTATCCAGCCGGACAATTCGCCTTCGGGGAAAATGCCGCCCTGCAACGCCGGTTTGGGCACCACCGCCGAGGCGACGGAATACTTGCGCAGCTCGTCGCCGGTGACGAAAAAATCGCCGCCGGAAATGTCAATCGCCTCATCGCCCGTACCTATATTTTTCACCCGTACCCGCAGCAACAAATATTCCTGTTCGGCGGGGAGGGGTTTGTTGTATTGATTGGCATCCTGTATTTTTTGCCATGCCTCTGCGCCACGCACCACATCTTCCACCGTCACACTGATGCCATTTTGAATGGCGGTGCTGCCGAACGGCAGCGGCTTTTTCCGCAACGACCCCGGCTCGGATTCGGGGGTGGCGGTGGGGGTGGTGGTGGACGTGGCATAAATTTCCGGAATATCGGTGGCGGTGGGCATTGACGTCGCCGTTGGTGACGTTTGCTCCACACATGCACTCAAGGTCAACAATAATCCCAGCACGAATATGAACAAAATACGTTTTTGGGAATGGCAATGCATCTGTTCCTCCGGGGGTATTCATCAACTAATTTGCGTGTTGCGGTAATATCTTTTTTTCATTATACTACCATCAATGTAGAAAACAAACGTTTTATGCGATTATCCCTTTCCTATGGCAGATTCGGCAAAATCAGTTTCAACATCTGAAGAAAAAATTGCGGCGCTGGAAACTCGAATTTCAGCGTTGGAATATGAATTGGATGCCGCGCGCGCCGAAATCGAGCGGTATCATTCGGCGATTCAAAATACGCCGGATGTTCTGCTTTCCATTGACCGGCACGGGAAAATTCTGATTGCCAATGAAGCGCCCACCGGCAACACCGCCGCAAACATCATCGGTATGAATATCTTTTCGCTGATACAATCGGATGACCATCAGGAAAAACTCCGCTATGCGCTGGAGCATGTTTTTCGCACCGGCGAAACGGCATCGTATGAACATATTGACAGTGAAGGCGAGTGGCACGCCACTCGCGTGAGCCCCATCCACAAAGATGGCGTCATCGTTTCCGCCACGGTCATTGGCACAAACATCAGCGCATACAAAAAGCTGGAAGCGGAACGGGCGCGTTTATTGGCAGAAGAGCGCAAACAACGAGAGTTGGCGGAAGCGTTGCGGGATGCGGGGATGGCGTTCAGCAGCACGCTGGATTTGGACACCATTCTGCACACACTGCTGGAACAGATTGCGCGAGTTGTGCCCTATGATGCGGCGAATGTGATGGTTGTGGAAGGAAATATCGCCCGCATTGCCCAGGCGCGCGGATACGACCGTTTCGGGGATGAGGTTGCCGCGGACGTAGAAGGGCTGACATTCGACATTTCTGAAACGACCAATCTGCGGACGATGGTGGAAACCGAACGCCCGCTCATCATACCCAACACCGATACGTACCCCTACTGGGTTCATGTGCGCCCCAAAAATACGGTGCGGTCATGGGCGGGCGCACCCATCATCGTGCAGGGAGAAGTGGTCGCGTTTTTTTCGCTGGACAAAGCCGAGCCTGATTTTTATCACCCCGGAGATGCCGAGCGGTTATCGGCGTTTGCCGGGCAAGCTGCGGTGGCAATCAAAAATGCGCGATTATTCGATGCGGTTCGTTCGGCGTTATCAAAAACGGAAGCGCTGCAATATGTCAGCCAACAGCTCATCGCGCAAAATACGCTCACCGCAGTGTTGCAATCGGTGGTGGATGGGATTGCGGAATCACTGCCGGCGCACACCGTTATTTTATCCGCGCCCAATCTGGAACACCGTGATACTGCCTATTTTGTGAAGGGGGGACCCGGCGCGCAGGAAATCGATGCCGTTTCTTTCGAGCATTTGAAAACCGGTTTGACCGGATGGCTGCAAAATACGCGCACATCGATTCTTTCGCACCGGCAACTATCCGCCTTTTTGAACCCGCCGCATCAATTGCCCACCACGCCCCCCGATGAGCCGTCGCATGTGATTGTCGCCCCGTTGCGGTATCAAAATACCATTTTGGGAACGCTCACCGCCATCAATCAGCCCGGCAATCCGTCTTATACCCGCGCCGATGTGGAATTAATGGAAGCGATGGCAAATCAGGCGGCAATTGCCATCCAAAATGTTTATTGGCACGAGGAAAGTCGGAAACAAGCCCGGCTGGTTCAGCAAATTCTGGATTCCGTCTCGCTGGGAATTTTGTTGCTGGACAAAGATCACCGCATCAAAGTGGCGAATCCCACCGCCTCCGCATTTTTGCGCGTGCTGGGAACCAGCGACCCCGATAGCGGCAAATTGCAGGCGTTGGGCAAACTGCCTTTGCTCCATATTTTGGAAGTGACCTCATACGGCACGTGGCATGAAATAACGTCCCTCACGCCGCCGGAACGTATTTTCACCGTTTCCGCCCATTCCGTTGAGGCGGAAGGCTGGGTGATTGTCCTCAACGATGTCACCGATGTGCGCGCGCAACAACGGCGCACGCAGCAGCAGGAACATCTGGCGGCAATCGGACAGATGGCGGCGGGTTTCGCGCATGATTTCAACAATATTTTAACCAGCATGATTGGCTTCGCCGATTTGGTGAGCCGGCGCGCAAGCACCCCGGATGCGGCAAAAAATCAGTTGCGGCACATTGTGGAACAGGGGCAGCGCGCCGCCGAATTGATTGCGCAAATTCTGGACTTCAGCCGTCAATCCACGAATCAGACAAAATCCACCACCGTGTCACCTTTTTTGGACACCGCCGCCGATTTTGTGCGCCAAGCCATGCCGCCCTCCGTCGTTGTCTCGCTGACGATGGACGAGGCGGTCAAATCCGCCCACATTCTGCTGGACGTGGAACGCATCCGGCAAGTCCTTTTGAATTTGGCGCGAAACGCCCGCGACGCGATGCCCGACGGCGGCACGCTGACGCTATCGGCATACCGCCTGCATCTGCAACCGAATGAACCGGCGCCGTATCCCACCATGCCGCCCGGCTCATGGATCGCCATTGCCATCGCGGATTCAGGTGTCGGCATTCCGGAAGATGTGGTTCCCCATGTTTTTGAACCCTTTTTCACCACCAAAGATGTCGGCGCGGGAACCGGCTTGGGGCTTTCGCAGGCGTATGGCATCATGAAGCAACATGGCGGCTACATCACCATCAGCAGCGTGGTTGAAGAAGGTACACTCGTCACGCTGTTTTTCCCGGAAGAACTTATCTCGAAGCCGCCGCTTGAGACGCGCCCTCCCCTCCCCCACAAGCACGGCGCATCGGTTCTGCTGGTGGAAGACAATCTCAAGGCGCTAAAAAACGGCGCATCCATGTTGGAGACGCTGGGATACACCCCGCTCACCGCGCAAGATGGCTATAACGCCCTCGCGCAATTCGATGCGCATGAAGCGGACATCGAGCTGGTGATAATGGATAGCTCCATGGCGCGGCTGGGGGGAAAATCGCTGGCGGCAGCGCTGAAAGAGCGCAATCCGAAACTGAAAATCATCGGGCTATCGGAGATGTCCCCGCCGCAGGAAAACGCGCAAACGCGCGTATTTTCAGCCTGGCTCCCCAAACCCTTCACTTTAACGGCGTTGGTTGCCGTCATTGAAAAATTACATTCATAGTTTTTTCGGGGCTGCACAATGTGGATAATTTTTGTTTTTTTGCTTGCCGGCATCATTGTCGGTTTTATTTTTAGAAACCAAACAAAACTGATGACCTTTTCGGCAAAAGCCACCACCCTCGCGGTTTTTTTGCTGATTTTTTTTCTCGGCTATTCTGTGGGGAAAAACGATAGCGTTCTGTCGGCGTTGGGAAATCTCGGCGGGCAGGCAATCTTATTGAGCACCGGCAGCATTTTGGGGAGTTTGATTTTCGCGGGCGTGCTGTACTTTTTCGCATTTCGAGGGTTGCATGAAAAATAGTCTCTTCATTTTGCTGATTTTCAGCGCCGGTATTGCGGCGGGCATCTTCCGACTTTTGCCGGCAGCCATTGACCCCAACACGTTGATTTTAAGTACCCGAGCAAAAGTTTTTCAGCAAACCGGTTAGCAAGTAAAATGGGGT
>CAZMXX010000230.1:0-6613 GCA_964570315.1 uncultured Anaerolineaceae bacterium
TTAGCCTAAAATCCGTGGCTGAAAACAACACAACGTAAAAGTTTCATTTACCTCATTGCAGTATTGCGGTTTATTTTCAGCGAAAATCTGCGTGTATCTGCGTCCAAAAAAGATTTGTCAGTCAATCAGGATGCATGGTATGTAATTTTACGGATGAATCGTTGATTGTGAAATTGCAGTGAAGTTGGGGAAAATAAAAGGCGGTTAAAATCGGGAATAATCGCCGGTGGGATGCCACAGCCCGAACCCCGCTGCCCCGCTGTCGAGCGCCGCCTGCATCTGCCCGCGCACGGTTTCGGCATCGAACCGCCGTCCGGCGGCGTCCCACGGGAAATCTTGCAGCCACGGGCGCACCTCCCCCGCGAACCCCACCGTCGCCAGCCGTCCCCGCAGCGCGCGTATGGTGAGCGCTACCGCCTCGACGGGATGCGCCGACGGATTGGCGCAACCGGGCACGCCGAGCGAAAAGTGCGCAGGGTACACCAGCGGCGCGAGGACATCCACATACGCCGCCAGCCGGGCGACGTCCTGCCCCGTCCCGAAATCGTCCGTGCGATGGCAGGCATATCCCGCCACCGTCACCGAGAGCGTCACATTGCGCGCCGCCAATTCCCCGCGCACCGCACTCAGAAATGCCGCCAGCGCGTTGCCGCGATTGGCAGGTGTGGCGGGGCGGGAAAACTTCGGCAATCCGGCGGGCGACGGGTGCGGAAAATACAAATAATCGAATTGCACTTCGGCGAACCCGATGTCGGCGGCGGCGCGGGCGACATCCAGCAGATACGCCCACACCTCCGCGCAAAACGGGTCAAGCCAGCCGACCTGTGCCGCATTCCGCCACACGCTGCCGTCGTGCGCCGCCTGTGCCGCCAAATACGGAAACATCGGCGGGACGAGGTTATCTTTAAATGCCACCACCCGCGCCACCGGACGAACCTTCTTCCGGCGTAATGATGCCACCAGCGCGGGCAAATCCTGCGTTGTCCAGCGTTGCGCGCCGGACATTTGCGCCAACCCATTCGGCACGGGATGGCTCAAATAGCCCCAATCATCTTTAAAATCAATCACCACCGTGTTGAAAAACGAACCATCCAGCCGCGCCAAAAGCGCCTGCCGTTCCGCCGCAACGCCCAATCCGTGATGACTGAGGTACAGCGCGGCAACCGCATCGGCGGGGGGGATGAACGGTTTTTCGGGCGCGGGTTTCGGCGTGACGGGTTTCTTGGAGGGGGCAGGCGGTATTTTTTGGGGGGATGGACTTTTCGGCGGGCGAGTGGCGGCTCGCGGGGGCGCGGGCTTTTTCAATGGTGTGTTTTTCGGGGCGATGAAATCTGTTTCCGGGGCGGACGCCGCCACGTTTCCCGCATCAAAATCGGGAATCACCAGCCGCTGACCGGCTCGCAACGGTGTTTGCGGGCGGATGCGATTCAGGCGGGCAATCGCCTGCACAGTGGTGCGATGTTTTTTCGCCAGCGTGAACAGGGTATCGCCCGTGCCGGTGATGATGGTTCGGGTGGGGGGCTTCGGTGGCGGCGGAACGGGTTTCGGCTTCGGTTGTGAAGTTTTCGGGGGTGAAAAAGTTGGCGCGGGCGCGGATGAGATTGGTTCACCCAGCACCCAGCGCCAAACTTTCTGCCAAAATGATGCCATAATTTTTCAGGAAATGCACTGCTTGGGGATGAACGATTTTCCATCCCCGCCTTTAGCCGTTTACGGGAAAACACCACGCATCGCAATGGCATCGGCGACGCGCTGCACGGCGAGCATCATCGCGCTTTGCCGCAAAGTGACGTTGCGGTGCTCGCTGAAGGTGTACATATCGTTGAATGCGGCTTCCATGAAGTGGTGCAATCGCTCGCGCACCAATTCCACATCCCAGTAGAAGCCTTCGCGCCCCTGCACCCATTCAAAGTAGCTCACCACCACGCCGCCGGCATTCGCCAAAATGTCGGGCACAACAATGATGCCCCGTTCTTTCAGAATGGCATCCGCTTCCGGGGTGGTGGGACCGTTCGCGCCTTCCACAATGAATTTCGCGCGGAGGCGGTCGGCGTTGGCTTTGGTGATTTGGTTTTCCATCGCGGCGGGAACCAGCACATCGCAATCCAATTCCAGCAATTCCGAATTGCTGAGCTTGCTCAGACCGGGGGCGGTGTAACCTTCCAGCGTGCGCTCTTTGCTCTCTTTCACGTATTGCACCATCGCTTCGATGTCCAGCCCGGCGGGGTTGTAATAGCCGCCGGAAATATCGCTGACGGCAACAATCTTGATGCCCATTTCGGCGATATGGCGCGCGCTCCACGTGCCCACATTGCCGAACCCCTGCACCACCGTGGTGCAGGTGTCGGGGTCTTTTCCGGCGCGTTTGAGAATCTCTCTCACCGAAATGGCGACGCCCAGCCCGGTGGCATCAATGCGCCCCAAACTGCCCCCTAAACTCACGGGCTTCCCGGTGACGATTTCGCTGTTGCTCTCGCCGGTGATGATGGCGTATGTGTCCGAAATCCAGCTCATGGTGCGCTCGTTGGTGTTCATATCGGGCGCGGGGATGTCGGTTTTGGGTCCGATGATGGGGCTGATGGCGTAGGTGTAGCGGCGGGTCATCCGGCGCAACTCGTTCTCCGACAGCTTGCGGGGGTCAACGGCGATGCCCCCTTTGCCGCCGCTGAACGGCACGTTCACCAGCGCGCATTTCCACGTCATCAATTGCGCCAGCGCGGAAACCTCTTCCAGCGTGACGGACGTATGGTAGCGGATGCCCCCTTTGGCGGGTCCGCGGGCGGTAGTATGCTGGACACGGTATCCGGTGAACACCTCGATGTGTCCGTCATCCATTTCAACGGGGAGGGAAACGATTAATGCGCGACTGTTGGTTTTCAATATCGCGTAGATGTTCGGGTCGAGATTGAGTGCCAATGCTGCCTTCTTCAGGCTTTCTTGCGCGCTAGCCAGAAAACTGGCACCCGGATTCTTGACTAACTGTTCGACTGACGTCATTGTCGCTTTTGCTCCTTGTGCATGAAAAAATAGTTGGTTGACTCGGTTTCACTTTTTATCCGGTCAGTATTATAATGACCCGACAAAAGAATCACCACAATACTGTAATTTTAGGACGGTCGTGCCGAAATGACAATTTATGAAGCCGTAATTGGAATGGAAGTCCACATTGAGTTGCAAACCGAGACGAAAATGTTTTGCGGATGCTCCGCCGATGCCTTTTCCGCCGCGCCGAACACCCACGTTTGCCCCGTCTGTTTGGGGTTGCCGGGCGCGTTGCCTGTCATCAACCGCCGGGCGGTGGCATTCATCATTCTGACCGGGCAGGCGCTCAACTGCACCATTCACCCGCACAATGTTTTCGCCCGCAAAAACTATTTTTATCCCGATTTGCCGAAAGGGTATCAGATTTCTCAATATGAATTACCCCTCTGCACCGCCGGAAAATTGGAAATCAACGTGGACGGGCAACGTAAGACCATCGGCATCACCCGCGTCCATTTAGAGGAAGATACCGGCAAGCTCACCCACGTGGAGGGCGGCTCGCTGGTGGATTTGAATCGCGCCGGTGTGCCGCTGATGGAAATCGTTTCGGAAGCGGACATCCGCTCCGCCGATGAGGCATACGCTTACGTGTCGCAATTGCGGCAGATTGTGCGCTATCTGGGCGTTTCCAGCGGCGACATGGAAAAAGGCGCGATGCGCTGTGAGGTGAACCTCTCGCTCAAGCCGGTAGATTCCGATGTTTGGGGCACAAAAGTGGAAGTGAAAAACCTCAACTCTTTCCGTACCGTGCGCAACGCCATCGCCTATGAAATTGAACGCCAAACCGCCGTGCTGGAAGCGGGCGGGCAGGTGGAGCAAGTGACCATGGGCTGGGACGAAAATCGCGGGCGCACCGTCGTTCAGCGCAGCAAAGAAGACGCGCACGACTACCGCTATTTCCCCGAACCGGATTTGCCGCCCCTTCATTTGGATGAAGCGTGGATTGCCGAACTGGCGGCATCGCTCCCCGAACTCCCCGCCGCGAAAGTTGAGCGGTACATGGCTGAATGGAAATTGTCGCCGCAGGATGCCGCCGTGCTCGCCGAAAACCGCGACCGCGCCGAATATTTTGAAGCGGTGGTGGCGGCGGGTGCGGGAAAAATCTCGCCGCGCACCATCGGCAATTGGATGACCGGCGAAATTTTCCGCCTGCTGAACGAAAGCGGGCTGGATGTCACCGCCATCAACATCACCCCGCAAAATTTTGTGCGGCTGATGGAAATGGTGGAAAAAGGGGACATCAACCGGCTGGCGGGGAAAGATGTGCTGGCGGAAATGTGGCACACCGGCGCCGCCCCCGATACCATCGTCGAGGCGAAAGGGTTGCGGCAAATCAACGACCTTTCGGCGTTGGATGAGCTGGTGACGCGCGTGCTGGCGGAAAACCCCGACGCGGTCATGGCATTCAAAGGCGGAAAAGAAAAAATCATCGGCTTTTTGGTGGGGCAGGTGATGCGAATGAGCCGGGGCAAAGCGAATCCCAAAATTGCGGAACAACGTCTCCGCCAAAAAATGAGCGGATGATACGGAAAAATTATGGCAAAAATGCAGGTGAAGCCCGTTATTTTAGTGATGGTGGACATCAGCGGGTACGCCCAATTCCTGAATTTCCATCGCACCAGTGTTTTACACGCTGAAGAAATTATCTCCGAACTGCTGGAATCGGTCATCGATTCGGCGCAATATCCCCTGCAACTGAACAAATTGGAAGGCGACGCCGTCTTTCTGTTCACCGAAATCACCGGCAAACCATACGAGGTGGCGGGCGATGTCGCGCATCAGGTGGTGCGATTTTTCGATGCCTTCAAATTGAAACAACAATCGCTCATCACCCACGGGGCGGGCGGCTGTCCGTGCGATGCCTGCTCGAACATCCATCAATTGCAATTGAAAACGTTTCTGCACGCCGGCGAAGCCGTCTTCAAAACGGTGAAACATTTTGAAGAACTGGCGGGCGAAGATGTGGTGCTGGTGCATCGGCTGCTGAAAAATTCCGTTCCCGCCGGTGAATACATGCTGATGACGGACGCATTTTACCGGCTCACGGGCAATATTTTCAACACCGCCCCCGACACGTTTGTGGAATCGTATGAATGGCTGGGGGATGTTGCCGTGACGGTATTTTATCCCCCCACCATCACGCTGGAATTGCTGGAACGGACGCCCGCGTCCACGCCGTTGGGCATCATTGAAGGGTTGCGATTGTCGCTGGTGTCGCTCTGGCATCGGTTGCGGCGGCGCGGACGGGAATATTCGCATGTGCCGTATTAATCGCCGCGCCAAAAATGCGACAAAAAATTTGGTTTTTGGCGGGATGTGGTATAATTTTTTCTGATAAAATATGAGTGATGGGTCGCATTTTTCACGAGGAGGTGACAAAGAGACCGAATGATATTTGGCGGTAGACGAGTTTTCCGAAAACGGGCTCGTTTTTTTTGTTTCTATCAACTTTTTTCAAACGCTCAATGAATGAGGTGAAAAAACATGACTGAAAATTTAAACCCCTTCCAGATTGCACAAGCTCAGTTGGATGAAGCCGCCCGGATTTTGGCGCTTGACCCGGCGACGCACGCCCTATTGCGCGAACCGCGCCGGGAACTGCATGTGACCATCCCCGTGCGGATGGATGACGGCAGCGTGAAAGTCTTCAAAGGCTTCCGTGTGCAATACAACGACAGTCGCGGTCCGACAAAAGGGGGACTCCGTTTCCATCCCGATGAAACCATTGATACCGTGCGCGCACTGGCGGCATGGATGACGTGGAAAACCGCCGTGGTGGATATTCCGCTGGGGGGCGGCAAAGGGGGCGTTATCTGCAACCCCAAAGAGCTTTCGATGGGTGAGTTGGAACGGCTTTCGCGGGGATATATTCGCGCCATCAACAAAATCCTGGGCGAAGAAACCGATGTGCCCGCGCCCGACGTGTACACCACCCCGCAGATTATGGCGTGGATGATGGACGAATACAGTGTCATTCGCGGCTACAATGTGCCGGGGATGATCACCGGCAAGCCGCTGGAACTCGGCGGGTCGCAGGGGCGCGGCGATGCCACGGCTCGCGGCGGTATCTTCTGCGTGCGCGAAGCAGGCAAAGTGTTGAACATAGATTTGCAGGGCAAAACCGCCGCCGTTCAGGGTTACGGCAATGCCGGACAATTTGCCCACAAACTGGCGGAAGAGATTCTGGGCATGAAAGTGGTCGCCGTTTCCGATTCGCGCGGCGGGGTGTACAATCCCGACGGGCTGGCATTCGAGACCACCCTGCAACACAAACGTGACACCGGCTCGGTGACCGGGCTGGCGGGTGCGCAAGCCATCAGCAACGAAGAATTGCTGGAACTGGATGTGCTGGTGCTGTTCCCCTCCGCACTGGAAAACCAGATTACCGCCGCCAACGCCGCCAACGTCAAAGCGAAAATCGTCGCCGAATTGGCAAATGGTCCCACCACCCCCGATGCCGACCAGATTTTGCACCAGAATGGCGTTTACGTCATCCCCGACTTTTTGTGCAACGCCGGCGGTGTGACGGTGAGCTATTTTGAGCAGGCTTACACATCTTATGCGTGCGCCG
>CAZMXX010000231.1:0-6563 GCA_964570315.1 uncultured Anaerolineaceae bacterium
AGGATACTCAATGGCTTACTTCCACGCCAATTTTACAGAACGCAGTTTACACTAAGTCCGGTAGTCGCTTTCGAACACCAATTATGCCTATTTTTACTATTTATGCAGCTCAAGGCATATCTCTTATGGTAGCCTCATTTCCAAAAAAATGGAAGATAAGCATATGAAAAGAACATCCACACCAGTTCTCCACCCCATCACTCGCCTTATCATCGGTGGCGCACAAGAGAATACAATGCTCACTGCCGACTTACTCGATAAATCGACATGGCAGGTTGACGTGCTATGCGGTCAACAAACAGGGGTAGAAGGTAGCTTGATTGACGAAGTTCAGCAACGTGGCATCCCTTTAATCATTGAACCCTCTTTGGTACGAGAAATTAATCCTATCAAAGATACCTTAGCGTTTTTCCGGCTTGCCCGTCTCATCAAACAAAGAAATTACACCATCGTTCACACCCACAGTTCAAAAGCTGGGATTTTGGGTCGTTGGGCGGCAAAACTCGCCGGAACCCCTATCATCATGCATACCGTTCACGGCTGGGGGCACACCCCTTGCCAACACCCCCTTGTGCAACAATTTTACATTTTACTGGAAAAACTCACGCTACCCATTACCACCCGTCTGATTGTTGTTTCGCCAAAAGACATCGAAAAAGGGCTAGCCGTCGGCATCGGGCGCGCCGAAAATTATACACTCATTCGCAGCGGTATTGAACTAGACCGTTTTGGACATCCTCAACGCACTGCTACCGAAATCAGATCCGAGCTTGGTATCCCTTTAAATGTCCCCGTAATCGGCACAGTCACCCGGTTATCACCACAGAAAGCTCCTCTCGACTTCATAAAAGCAGCATCATATATTAACCAAAAGATTCCCGATTGCTATTTTGTAATCGTGGGCGACGGTCCCCTGCGCCCAGAAGTGGAACGGCTTGCCACTAAAGCAAATATTACCAGCCGTCTTGTACTCACCGGTTTGCGTCGAGACGTGCCGGAATTAATGTCAATATTTGATATTTTCGCACTATCATCATTGTGGGAAGGATTACCCCGTGTTTTACCACAAGCGATGGCTACTGGATTACCAATTGTCGCCACCGCTATTGACGGCAACACCGAAGCAGTGGTTGACGGTGAGAACGGCTTTTTGACTCCACCAGCTAACCCCAAAGCTCTTGCGAAATCCATTATAAAATTACTAAACAACCCTCAACTAGCACAGCAAATGGGACAAGCGGGGAAAAAACGCGCCACTGAATTTGGTGCACAAAAAATGGTTGATGATATTGCTGCACTATATACCGAGCTTCTCACGCAAACATTAAAAGATTAACAACTTTCCCCGTTTGTGTTACAATGCTATACACAAATCTCATTCAGGTTGATACCCTATGCAAACAAAACTTTCCATTTTCGCAACCAAAGTAATTGAAGCCGGTTGGCTGGCAGCCGTTGTCGCCGTGCCGCTTTTTTTCAATATTTACACTGCGCGAACCTTTGAACCGGATAAACTCACGTTGATGCGCAGCATCGTCACGGTGATGGTGCTGGCGTGGCTCATTAAATTGCTGGAAGAGGGTCTCCAATCAGGCGGCGGGTCACTCGGAACACGGGTAAAGCAGTGGCTCAAACAACCGATGGCACTCCCTTCAATATTGATTGTGCTGGCGTATCTCATCAGCACCGCACTGTCCATCTCCCCACACGTAAGCTTTTGGGGGTCGTATCAGCGATTGCAGGGGACATACACGTTCATCAGCTATGTGATTATCTCTCTGTTAATTGCCGGAAATATGACCACCCGCGAACAGATCGACCGATTTATCACCACGGTTATCATCACCAGCGTGCCGGTGGCGCTGTACGGTATCATCCAACACAACGGGCTTGACCCCCTCCCGTGGGCGGGCGATGTGACCAAACGGGTGGCGTCCAACATGGGGAACGCCATTTTTGTCGCATCGTATCTCATTATGATTGTGCCGCTCACCCTGACCCGACTGGTCAAATCTATGAGCGCCATCATCACTGAAGAACACGCCAGTTGGGGGCATACGGTGTTGGCAGCCGTTTACATTTTCATTACTGCCATTCAAGTGCTCACCATCATCTACAGTATCAGCCGCGGACCGCAAATCGGATTGGCGGGCGGGTTGGCATTGATGGGGCTTCTGTTGCTGATGATTTTGCGCCAGCGCGATGAAACTGTAGAACGGCTCACTTTTAAAGACGTGGGCAACGCCATCGGATATATGCTGATTTCCCTGCTCGCCGCCGCCGTTTTGGGTGCGGTGGGATACTTCATCGGCAAGGGAATTCAATCGGCATTGCTGGCATCCAATCTGCAATTGGCGGGGATATCCACCGTCGCCGCTGCCATCGGCGGGGCAATTGGCTTTGCGGGAGCATACTCGCTCGCCGCAGTCACCCGGCGCGGATGGCGCTGGCTGTGGCTCACATGGGTGATTACGGGCATTGCCGGCGCAATCGGCGTGTTGGCATTCTTAGTCGCATTGAATAATCCCGGCAATCCGGTATCAAACCTTGCAAAAAATAGTACGTACTTCAGTCGAATGGCCGGTGCCATCAACACCGACAGCGGGACGGGGAAAGTCCGGGTGCTGATTTGGGAAGGCGCGTTCAAACTTATCTCTCCCCACCGTCCTCTGGGCGTGGAAGGCGAATTCACCGACAAAATGAACCCCATCCGTCCGCTCATCGGCTACGGTCCCGAATCAATGTTCAACGCCTTTGCCTTCGCCTACCCCCCCGATTTGGCGCACGTGGAAAATCGGGGTAGCTCCGCCGATCGCTCGCACAATGAAACAATGGACAGTCTGGTGATGACCGGCGGGCTGGGCTTTCTAGCCTTCTATTTTCTGATGGGCAGTCTGTTCTTTTTCGCTCTCAAATGGTTGGGCTGGGTTCCCGATGCCGCCGCGAAACGGTGGCTCATCATTGCAATGGCGGCGGGCGCAATCATCGGTGCGGTGGCGATGGTCATACTGAAAGATGGCGCGCCCGTACTCGTCCCCGTCGGGTTGCCCTTTGGATTGTTTGTCGGGGTGCTGGTGTATCTGGTCATCAGAAGTCTCGCCGTCCCCCAAAAAACCCGTTTCTCCACCGAAACGATGGTGCTGCTGACCGGTTTGCTAGGCGCATTCGTCGGGCACTTTTTGGAAGTCCACTTTGTCTTTTCCATCGCCGCGACATACACCTATTTTTGGGCGTATCTGGGCGTGATGGTGGCATTGTGGCGCATCGAAACACAATCGTCCGCCACTGAAACCGCCGAAGATGCGGCGGAAAAACCGGAACCCGCGCCCGCGCCGAAAACCCGACGCAAACGGAAAAAGTCGCGCGCCCGCACGGCAACGCCCAAAGCCATCGGCAACCGCCTCACCGCCCCGGAATCATGGGAAACGTGGCTCGGCGCCTCCGGGCTGGCAATGGCGATCATCCTCATCATTTTGACCTTCGATTTTGTGCCGGTGCAGTTCGATTGGGCAACCGGACGATACAGTCTACTGTGGATGTTGAGCATCACTTATGTGATGGGGCTTGCCATTGCGCTGGCGAATTTGGCGGTGAAACAACCGCAGTGGACGGAAAAAATCAATTGGGCGCGGGCGGCGATGCTGTATCTGGTCACTTCGCTGGGATATGCCGCATTTTACGTGCTGGTACACACCCAACAGCGAATCGCCCTGCTCAACGGGCAACTCACCGACGCGCTGACGGCGGCAAACAAACTCTTCAGTATCCTCACGGGATTTTACATCGCTCTGTTTGTGTTGATTCTCATCTTCGCGGCAATGCTATCGCAACGGCGAATGCGCGGCTTGCGGGGCTGGCAAACGGGCAACTGGTGGCTCTACCCACCGCTGATTGCCGCCGCGGTACTCATCATCGGGTTCAAAAATATCAACGTGGTGAAAGCGGATACCTTCCTGAAAGAAGGCGACCGTTACCGCGCGACGCAACAATGGGACAATGCCATCCGAATGCACTCGGCGGCAGTGGCGGCGGATTCAGATGAAGACTTTTTCTACCTGATGCTGGCGCTTGATTATCAGCTTCAGGCGCAGGACGGGCGGCTCGACCCCGCCGTGCGCCAGCGTGCGTGGCTAGAAGGGGAAAAGGTTGCGCTGGATGCCCGCCGTATCAACATTTACAACCCGGACAATACCGGCAATATGGGACGATACTATTTCACCCTGGGGCAAGTGCTCGACCCATCGTATTTCGACAAGGCGCAACTGTTCTTTGAGAAAGTCATCCAGCTCGCGCCGCAAAATGTGCAATATTACAATTTACTGGCGCAAACTTTTTACATCCAAAATGATTTCGATACTGCCATTGACTGGCTCAACAAATCCATCGCGCTGGACAGCAAATATCCCCCCACGTGGCTGCAACTGGGCGACACCTACGCCGCCAAATCGGACGTGGATGCCGCACTGGCGGCGCACAAAGAAGCTATCGCGCAGGATGCGCCCACCTTCGCCGACGCAAACTTCGACAGCCGCCTGAATTTTTATATTTCCGCCAACCGTGGCGACGACATCATCGCGGCGTTGAACCAATACATCACCGACCGTCCGGCGAAAAACAAAACTCAAACCAACAGAAACAATCAAACCCTGTGGGCTATCGGACACACATACCGGCGGATGGGCGTCATCACCCAAGCCACCAAATATATTGAACAGGCAATCTCGCAGGGGTATCAGAACGGGCAGGCAATGGCAGAATTGGGCGACATCTATTTGTCCCAACAGCAATATACCCAAGCCGAAAATCTCTACAAGCAAACGCTGACGAAAAACAATGTGAACCCGGCGCAGGTGTTGAGCAGTTTGGGCTACATTTACGCTCAAACCGGGCGCATTCAGGAAGCCATTGACGCGAATACCCAAGTGTTGCAATATGTCCCCAACGATTATGACAGCCACAAAAATCTGGCGCTGCTCTACCAGCAACAGGGACAGCTTGACCAAGCCATCACCCACGCGGAATCGGCGTTGCAGGTTGCCCCGGAAAACGTGAAAGCAGATTTGCAAACCTACATTGACCAATTGAAAGCCGCAAAAGGGCAATAATGATGAGCGTTCTTTCGGAAAAAATTGCCGCCAAAACCGCCACCATCGGCGTGGTGGGTATGGGATATGTCGGGCTGCCGCTGGCGGTCGGGTTCGGTGACATCGGCTTCCCCATTTTGGGGATAGACTTGAGCGCCGAAAAAGTTTCGCAGTTGAACAACGGTATCAGCTATATCCCCGATATTCAGGGGAAAAATATCGCCGCACTGATTGCCGCCGACCGCTTCCGCGCCGACACCGACTTCGCCACGCTCGCCGCCGCCGATGCCATCTTCATCTGCGTGCCCACCCCGCTGGACGCCCAAAAAGGTCCCGACCTGCATTTTGTGCAATCCGCCGCCACCGGTATCGCCGCGCATTTGCGCCCCGAACAGCTCATCATCCTGCAAAGTACCACCTACCCCGGCACAACCACCGAAGTGGTTCTCCCCCTGCTGGAACAATCGGGGCTGACGGTGGGCAAAGATTTCTTTCTGGCATTTTCGCCGGAACGGATTGACCCCGGTCACACCGGCAGTAGCGGGTACGATGTCCACAACACGCCGAAAGTGGTGGGCGGCGTGACGCCCGAAGGCACGCAACTGGCGGCGCAACTACTCTCGCAACTGACCCCCCACATTCATCCCGTATCATCTCCCGCCGTGGCAGAAATGTCGAAATTGCTGGAAAATACATTCCGCAGTGTCAACATCGCTTTGGTGAATGAACTGACGCTGTTGAGCGACCGGATGGGGATTGATATTTGGGAAGTGATTGACGCCGCCAAAACCAAGCCGTTCGGTTTTATGCCCTTTTATCCCGGTCCCGGCGTGGGCGGACACTGCATTCCGGTTGACCCGTACTATCTGGCGTGGAAAGCCCGCGCCTTCGATTTTCACACCAAATTCATTGAACTGGCGGCAGAGGTGAACAGCGCCATGCCCTATTTCACCGTCGAGAAAATCGTGCGCGGACTGAACGACACCGGCAAAACCATTCGCGGCGCAAATATTCTGGTGCTGGGGGTGGCGTTCAAGCGGGATATTGACGATGCCCGCAACTCGCCCGCGCAACGGGTGATTGAACTGCTGCTGGACGCCGGCGCGTCGGTGATGTACCATGACCCGTTTGTGCGCGAATTTTCGGTGGGCGGCAATGTTTTTTCGCCGCAAAAAGTGGACATCCCCCGCGTGGATTTGACGCCGGAGACCCTCGCCCGCGCCGATTGCACCGTCATCACCACCGGACATTCCGACATTGATTATCGTCGGGTTGCCGAAAACAGCGCCCTGGTTTTTGATGCCGTGAACGCAACCGGAAATTTGGCGCATGAACGGGGGAATATTTTGCGTTTAGGCTCAAATGGGTTTAAGATTAGCAAGTAGGTGTCATACATCAATACATCGTGTAGGGTGTTAAAAAACCTTAACAAGAGAATCCATCAATACATCGTGTTAGCTTGAAAATGCCAAACCACTA
>CAZMXX010000232.1:0-6508 GCA_964570315.1 uncultured Anaerolineaceae bacterium
GCCCTCACCTGAATGAAAATCCGGATTACACCATGGAAGACAACGAGCGGCTCGAATTTCTGGGCGACGCCATCCTCGATTTTGTCACGGCGGAATATCTCTATCACCGTTTTCCGGGCGAAAAAGAAGGCGAACTCACCAGCCTGCGCTCGGCGTTGGTGCGCACGGAAATGCTCGCCGATTTCGCCCGGCGCATCGAATTGGGCGTGTTCCTGTATATGGGCAAAGGGGAAGAGGACACCGGCGGCAGAGAACGCCCCGCCATTTTGTGCGGCGCATTCGAGGCGTTCATCGGCGCGTTGTATCTGGACAAGGGACTGCCCGCCGTGCAGCAATTCATCACCCCGTTCATCGAAGGGGAAATTGATGAAATACTGCGCACAAAAAGCCATCACGATGCCAAAAGCCAATTTCAGGAAATGGCACAGGGTTTCCACAAAATTACACCAAAGTACAAAACCATCGCCGAAGAAGGACCCGACCACGCGAAAACCTTTGTGGTGGCGGTCTATTTGAATGACACAGAATACGGACGCGGCAAAGGGACGAACAAACAGCGCGCGGCGCAAACCGCCGCCCAAGCCGCCATCGAAAAAATCACGGCTGAAATGAAGGGCACAAAACGCTAATGCGACTCAAAACGCTTGAGATTCAAGGCTACAAATCGTTCGCCAGCAAATCGCTGTTCCAGTTCGACCACGGCATCACCGCCATTGTGGGTCCCAACGGCAGCGGGAAATCCAACGTGTCGGACGCCATTCGCTGGGCGCTGGGCGAACAAAGCTACAGCAATCTGCGCGGACAGCGCACCGCCGACATGATTTTCGCCGGGTCGAACAAACGGGCGCAAATGGGCATGGCTTCGGTCGCCATCGTCCTCGACAATTCCGACGGATCGCTGCCGCTGGATTACAACGAAGTGACCATCACCCGCCGCGCATACCGTTCCGGCGAAAACGAATATCTCATCAACAACAACCGGGTGCGATTGAAAGACGTGGCGGCAATTCTGGCGCGCGGCGGACTGGCGCGACAAACCTACACGTCCATCGGACAGGGCACGATTGACCGAGCGCTATCGTTACGCGCAGAAGAACGCCGCCAACTCTTCGAAGAAGCGGCGGGCATCACCTATCATCGCCAACGCCGTGCCCAAACCCTGAACAAGTTGGAGGAAACGCACAACAATCTTTTGCGGGTTAACGACATCGCCAAAGAAATTGAACCCCGATTGCGACGGCTGGAACGCCAAGCCGCCCGAGTTGAAAAGCACAAAATCATCAGCCTGCATTTAAATGGACTGCTGAAAGTCTGGTACGGCTATCAGTGGCAACGAAAACAGGAAGCGTTGCGGCTCGCCAAAACCCGCGCCGACGCCGGCGAGAAGAATCTGGCGGAACAGCGGGAGCAGCTCGCCGCGATTGAGGCGACCATCAAAACCCTGCGCGCCCGTCAAACCGAAATTCGGGGGGATTTGGGCGGCTGGCACGCCAACAGCAGCCAACTGCACCGGCAGGCGGAAGCACTGCAGCGCGAGCTCGCCGTGGGGGAAGAACGGGCGCGGCAATTGGCGGCACAGCGCGAAGAATTCATCTCGGAAGTGGAACTGCTTGAAGCGCAATTGCAAAACCAAAAATCGGTGGTGCAACAGGCACAGCAAACGCTGGCAGAAATCAATCAGGCGTATCAGGACGCGGAAAACGCGCTGGCGGCGGCGCAAAAAAGCCTGAACGCGCACGAACAGGAACGGCGCACTCTGCTGCACCGGCAAACGGAGGCACAGCGCGCGGTGGAACGGGCGGCGCACGCCATCACCGAGCGGCAATCGCGGCTGGCACAGCTCGCGGAACGGAAATCGGCGTTGCTGGAACAGAAAGAAACCCGGCAGACCGCCATCCGTGCGCTGGAAACCGAGCAAGCGGAAACTGAAAAAGCCCTGCACGCCGCCACCGAAGCGCTGGCAACCCTCAACGCCGAACGCGAAAAGCTGGCGGAACGGGAAGCCGCCATCCGGGCGAAACAGGAACAATTGCAAACCGAAGCGCAAACCCTGCGCGCCAAAATATCGGAAAAAGAAAAATCACTGGCGTCGCTGCAAGCCCGCCAAGACCTGCTGGGCAAATTGCGCGGCGATATGTCGGGCTATTTTGACGGCGTGAAAACCATTTTGCAGCAAAAATCGCTGTCCGGCATTCGGGGGACGGTGGCTCAACTGCTGCAAGTCCCCGCCGAACTGGAAACCGCTTTTGAAACCGCGCTCGGCGGGCAATTGCAAAATGTGGTGGTGGACAGTTGGCGCGACGCGGAAGCTGCCATCGCTCATCTGAAAAAAACGCGCGGCGGGCGGGCAACTTTTTTACCCCTCGATAGGGTACGCCCGCCCAAGCGGCTCGCGGTTCCCCAGACAGACGGGGTGGTCGGCTTGGCTATCGATTTGATAAAATTTGACGCCGCCAACCGCGCCGCCGCCGAAAGTTTGCTCAACCGGCTGCTCATCGCCAAAAATCTGTCCGCCGCGCGGCAGGCATTCGACGCGCTGAGCGGCAGTTTCCAGATTGCCACCCGTGACGGCGAGATTGTGCGCTCCGGCGGCTCGGTCACCGGGGGCGACACCAACCGGAAAAAACGGGGCGGCATCCTCGCCAGAGAGCGCGAATGGCGCGAACTGCCCAAACAGATTGCGAAAGTCACGGCGGATATTGACCGCCTGAATCGTCAATTGGCGGAGAACGACGCCGCGCGAAAAGACCTGACGGCGCAATTGAGCGATGTGAGCGCACAAAAATCGGAGGCGGAACGGCGCATTGCCGAGCGGGAAAAGGCGCTGGCATCATTGCGCCAAAAACGCGCCGACGTGCAGAATCAAATTAATTGGCAGAAAGATTTGCTCGCCCAAGCCGATGCGGAGCTTGCCACGAACGCCACCCGCGACGCGGAATTTCAGGCGGAATTGGTGGAACTCAACGCCAAAAAAGAAGAGGCGGAGCGCGTCGCGGCGGAATTGGCGGAGAAAGTCGCCGGATTTTCGGCGGAAACCCTGCAAGCGGACTTGAACCGGGCGCAGTCGGCGGTGGCGCTCATCAAAGAAAAACGACAGAACCAGCAATCGCTGCTGCGGACGCACACGCAAACCCTGCACCAATTCCAATCCCAGCGGGACAGCCGTCAGGGGCGCATCGCGGCGCTGGCGGAACAGCGCGCGGCGCTGGTGGCTCGGCTGGAGACGCAACAGCAGGAACACGGCGCGCTGCTGGAAACGCTCAAAACTTTCACGGAAAAAATCTCGCCCGCGGAAAAACTGCTGGCGGAGCTGGAAGCGGAACAAGCGGCAAAAGAGGTGGCGGAGGCGCAAGCGCGGGAACGTCTGCGCCGCGCCGAAACCGAACATCACCATTTTTCACTGGAATTGGCGCGGCGACAGGACGAATTGGACGTGCTGCGGCGACAAATCGAGGACGATTTCGGGCTGGTGCGCTTCGACATCGCCGCCGACCAAATCGGGCAACCCGTGCTGCCCTACGGCTCGCAGGTGACGGACTTGCCGATGGTGGACAGCGTGCCGGACGGCATCGAGGAGGATATTCGGCGGCTGAAAGTGCAACTGCGGCAACTGGGGCAAATCAACTTTGAAGCGCCGACGGAATTTCAGGAGTTGCAGGAACGCCACGATTTTTTGGTGAATCAGATTGAAGATTTGGAAAAAGCCTCCGGCGACCTGAAAGCCATCATCGCCGAGTTGGACAGCATCATCGAAAAAGCGTTTGTGGAAACATTTGAAGCGGTAGCGGAAGCGTTCAAAGGGTACTTCAAAATTCTGTTCGGCGGCGGCGAGGCGCAACTCAACCTCACCAACCCCGACGACATCACCCACACCGGCATCGAAATCATCGCCCGCCCGCCCGGCAAACGCTCGCAAAGCCTCGACCTGCTTTCCGGCGGCGAACGCTCGCTGACGGCGCAGGCGCTCATCTTCGCCCTGCTGAAAACCAGCCCCACCCCCTACTGCGTGTTTGATGAAGTGGACGCTATGCTGGATGAAGCGAATGTTGACCGCTTCCGGCGCGCCCTCACCGAGTTGAGCCGGGATATTCAATTCATCATCATCACCCACAACCGCAAAACCATCGAAATTGCGGACACGGTGTACGGCGTCTCAATGGGGAATGACGGCGTTTCGCGGATTGTGTCGCTGAAGCTGGACGAAATGACCGAAGCCGCAGCGTAAACATTAATTTGCGGTCAATGGTTCTTTGGTACTATTGAGATACGACTTGCAACATGTTAAAATGTTAACACGTTAAAGTGGTGTTAAAATTCTATGAAAGGAGACAAAACTATGTTATTTCTTCCCCGCGAAGAAGGTCAAGGTTTGGTAGAGTACGCATTGATTCTCGTGCTGGTCGCCATCGTTGTGATTGCCATTTTGGTCATCCTCGGTCCGGTCATCGGCAACGTGTTCAGCGGCGTCGTCAGCGGTTTGCAGTAAGCACCAAAAAGACCTTCGATTTATTATTACCCATTTATTCAAAGCTATTGTAACATTATCCCAAACACCCCGCGATTTGCGGGGTGTTTGACGTTTACGGCAAATTAGGCAGCCATCATCCCATTGACGGCTTCAATCAATTCCGCCGCCAAGTTGTATTTTTTGAACGGCGGCATAATGTAAATCCCCGCAATTTCATCTTTTATTTCCGCCAGCAATTCACGAGAAATCGCCAGCCCTTCCTGTGCGCCGTCATCGCCCGCCCGCGCCATCCGCGCCTGCAACTGCGCCGAGATGGTGATGCCGGGAACTTCGTTGTGCAAAAAACGCGCGTGCCGCAAATTGTACAGCGGCAGAATGCTCACCAGAATGGGCAGGTCGAGCGCCCCGTAACGCGCTTCATACGCCGCTTTGAACCGCCGCAACGGTTCGGGGGTGTAAATGGGCTGAGTCATCACAAAATTCACGCCGCTGTCAATCTTCTTTTTGAGCAACTTCAATTCCTTTTCAAGATTGCTGTTGTTCAGATTCAACGCACCGCCCACCAGAAAATTTGTCGGCTGTGAAATCGGTTTTCCGGCATAATCTACCCCGGCATTGAAACCGTGTTTCACCAGTTTAATCAGCCCGGTGGAAACCACATCGTGATGATTGAACGCTTCCGGATAATCCCCGATAGTGGTCGGGTCGCCCATCACCACAAATAAATTGCGGATGTTCAGCGCGTGCGCGGCGAGCAAATCGCCCTGAATGCGCAATAAGTTACGTCCGCGCGTGGGGAAGTTCAAAATGGTCTCCAGTCCCATCTCCGATTGAATCAGATGGCACACCGCCCACGGACTCATCTTCATCCGCGCCACCGGACTATCCGCCACGTTGACCACCGAGACGCCCGCCTCTTGCAGCGTCTGCACCGCCGCCAGCACCCGCGCCACCGATGCCCCGCGCGGCGGGTGAATCTCGACGCTGGTCACAAACTCGCCGCGCGCCAACTTTTGCGACAGTTCTGTGGGGTTGATAACATCGGCGATGGATGACGGGGGCGCGACATCGATGCGTTGTACCGTCACCGGCAGCGCATCATCGGTCATGGTGTCCAGTGCGTGCCGCATCTGCGCGATGTGTTCGGGCGTTGTGCCGCAGCACCCGCCCACAATCGCCACCCCGGTGCGGACGAATGTGGTGGCGTAATCGCCGAAATATTCGGGCGTGGCGGGGTACATTAATCGCCCGCCGAGCCGCTGGGGCCAGCCCGCGTTCGGTTGCGCGGCAATGAAAATGTCCGGCGATAAATGTTCGGACATTAATTTTATACTGCGAAGCACCCGCGCGGGTCCCACCGAGCAATTGACGCCCACAATATCAACCTTCAGTTTCCCCAGCAACGCCGCCACCTCGGCGGGCGCATCGCCCAAAGGGGTGATGCCATCGTTTGAAAAGGTCATCTGCGCCGAAATGGGGATGTCGGCGTCCAGCGCGCGGGCGGCGTTGACGGCAATTTCCAGCTCGCGCAGGTTGCCGAAGGTTTCAAAAACCAGCACATCCACCGAGGCTTCCAGCAATGCCGCCACCTGTTCGGTGAATGCGGCGGCGGCGGCATCGGGCTGCAATCTGCCCAACGGCGCGAGATGCGCCCCCAACGGTCCCACCGACCCCGCCACGAAGACCTCCCTTTCGGCGGAGAATGCCACCCGGCGGGCAATTTCCACCCCCCGGCGGTTGATTTCAGCGACTTTGTCCGCCAGCCCATGCTTTTCCAATTTGATGCGGTTCGCGCCAAAGGTATTCGTTTCGATGATGTCCGCGCCGGCATCCACATAATCCCGGTGAACCGACGCCACCAGTTCCGGCTGGGTCAGGTTGAGCGCATCGAAGGCTTGTCCGCCGGACGCGCCCCGGCTGTGCAACATTGTCCCCATTGCGCCATCGCCGAGGAGCGGTTTTTCTTTTAGACGGGATAAGAATCGGTTGGTCATAATCATCTCACTTTCTTTTTTCCGAATGGCGGCATTATACCACACC
>CAZMXX010000233.1:0-6498 GCA_964570315.1 uncultured Anaerolineaceae bacterium
CTACGCAAAACAAACACGGGTATTTGCCTTCGACCCTTCGGATATATTTGTTTCATCAGTCAAAAATAACCACTACCCAAAAATATAGCGGAAATTATACCTGCCCATCCGCAATTGTTGAAGTTTTGGTGCGCGGCAAAATAATTGCCAGCAATGCCCCCAACAGCGACATCACCGCGCCGAGTTGCATGGCGGTGGACAGCACCCATTGGTCAGCCAGCCAGCCGATGCCCAAATTCGCCACCGCCCCCATGGCGAACATATAGCCGAGCGTCAGCCCGCTCGCCATTGCTTTTTTGCCCGGCAAAATTGCCTGCGCCACCACCACCAAAATACTGTGCGGCGCGCCGAGCAATCCCCCCGCCAGCAACGCCAGCACAAACGCCAGCCAGCCGTCGGCGAGAGGGAGCAGATAGAGCGGCAGCGCCGACCCCGCCAGCGTCCAGAAGATGACCTTCCGCCGCCCCCAGCGGTCGGCGGCGTTGCCCGCCAGCACGCCCAGAATTGCCGCCGAAAACCACATCGCGCCGGTGATAGCGCCGTAAGCGGTCGGCTCCCACCCTTTTTCCTGAAAGAGTTTGGGCAGAAAAGTGATGGTTCCCAGTTGCGCCCAACTGCGCGCGCCGATGATAATCGCCAGCACAATCAACGCGCCCCAGCGCACCGCTTCGTATGGTATCGCTTCGCCGGTGGCGGTGTCAACGGGCTGATGGCGTTTCCCTTTGGGGAAAGGCGCGGTGAGGATGAACAGCACGATGGGCGCAAACCCTATCGCCATCCATTGGATGCCCAAGAGTCCCACCCGTTGCAGCAGATAGCCCGCCAGCAGCGGACCGCCCGCCAGCCCCAATTGTCCGAAAAAGAAAAAGAACGCCGTTGAGGTGGCTTCCTGCTCTTTATGCACCTCCGAGGCGGTGGCAACGGCGACAGGGTGGTAAACCGCCGACCCGAACGCGGCGAGCGCATACGGAATCAGCACCCAGATGAATTCGCCCAGACTCGCCGCCACGGTGGTGAGAAACATGAAGCTCAACAGCCAAAATACGCCGATGCCAGCCAGCCAGCGACTGCCGTATTTGTCCGCCAGCCAGCCGAAAATCGGTTGGCTCACCGAGCCGCCGATGGTATAGAGGCTCGCCGCCAAGCCGATTTGGGCGTTGCTCAACCCCAATGGAATGCTGAGAAATGCAATCAGCACCGGACCGGTATTGTTGAAGGTATCTACGGTGGTGTGCCCCAGCGCAACCGCCAGAAATAATCTGTTGCGAAGAACTTTCATGGGAGAAAACCTCAATTGTGATAAAAAGATGCGGGAAACAGCGCAGATAGTATAGCACGGCATCGTCATTCGCCAAACAAAAAGCGACACCGCGAGCGGGCGCGGTATCGCCTGTGACCGATGGTGCAATGCGGCTACGCTTGGGGGAGCATCGCCTCGACTTTTTGCAACAACACTTCAATCGAAAACGGCTTGCGAATGACATCCACCAGCCCGAACGACTTCAGCCGGTGGATGGCTTCGGGAATGGCAAAGCCGGACATTGCAATAAAGCGGACATCGGAATTTACTTTTATCAATGCGCGGTAAAATTCAACGCCGTCCATTTTGGGCATCTTCAAATCGGAAATCACCAGCGAGATTTCCTCTTGAAAGCGCAGGTATGTGTCAACGCCCTCAACGCCATTCTCGGCGGTGAGCACCTGATACCCTTCCCCTTCCAACAACGTCTGCACAAAATCGCGCACCGATTCTTCATCTTCCACTAACAAAATGGTGGCTTTAATATGAGATTGTTCGTCCACGTTGTGACTGCCTTTTCTTAAAATATCTGCCTGAAATGTGATTAAACTCATCGCTCTGTCTCCATCATTTAGCCTCTTCCCTGAATTCATTATATCGCACCTTGGCGCGAGTATGGGTAAAATTAGGGTGAGGACACGGCAAATTTAGAGTGATGACACGGCAAATATAACGTAAATATCGGTGAAAATTTGCGGATTGTGGCTTTGACATTCACCTACAATGATTTATACTAAACTTTAGTACCACCGACGAAAGGATTTTCCGTGAGCACACCCGTACGACGCCAGTACCTGCAATTGAAGCAACAACATCCCAACGCAATTTTGTTCTTCCGTATGGGCGATTTTTACGAAGCGTTTGATGAAGACGCCCACACCATCGCCAAAGAATTGAATTTGGTGCTCACCGCCCGCGAAGCCGGAAAAGGGAACAAAGTGCCGATGGCGGGCGTGCCGCATCACGCGGCAGAAAGCTACATTGCCCGGCTGGTGAAAGCGGGATACAAAGTTGCCATCTGCGAGCAGGTGGGCAAAAATACCGTCAACGGGCTGATGCCCCGCGAAGTGGTGCGCGTGGTCACACCCGGAACCGTGGTCGAACCGGCGTTGCTGGCGGCGAAGGAACACAACTTTCTGGCGTGCCTCTTTCAGCCGCCGCAATCCGCGCGCGCCGGGCTGGCGTATGTGGACATCACCACCGGCGAATTTGCCGCCACGGTGCTGGAAGGGGACAACCTTGCGCGGCTGGTGAACGACGAGCTGGCACGGCTCAACCCGGCGGAACTGATTCTGGCGGAGGGAGCGCCCCCGCCGGAAGCCCTCGCCTGCCCCGTCACCGAGCTGGAACGCTGGCGCTTCGAGCCGGAAAAAGCCGCGCAAACCCTGCAAACACACTTCGACGTGCAAACGCTCGACGGTTTCGGGTTGAGCGGGAAAACGCCCGCCATCCAAGCCGCCGGCGCCATCCTGCAATACCTCGTCCAAACCCAAAAAGGGACATTAGCACAAATTATCGGATTGCGCTATTACAGCACCCGCAATTTTATGGTGCTCGACAGCCATACCCGCCGCAATTTGGAATTGACGCAAACCCTGCGCGGCGCACCCGGCAAGGGGTCGCTGGTGGATGTGCTGGACGATACCACCACCCCGATGGGCGGGCGATTGCTGCGCGCATGGCTCCAACAACCCCTGCTCGATGTTGCCGCACTGAATGAGCGGCTGGACGCGGTGGAGGCTTTTTTCGCCGGCACCGCCATCCGGGCGGAAATACAGAGCCACTTGAAAGGGATTGCCGATATTGAACGGCTGACGAGCCGCCTGCTGCAGGGCATCGCCCATCCGCGCAATTTGGTGGATGTGCGCCGCAGTCTGGAAGCCATCCCCGCGCTGATTACCGCGCTGCAAAATACCCAATCCCCCCCGCTGATGGCGCTGGCGGAGGGGTTGCATCCCCTGCCGGAGGTGGTGACGCTGCTGGCGCAAGCCATTGTGGATGACCCCGGTCAGCTTTCAAAAGGAGGCGTCATCCGCCCCGGATTTTCCGATGAATTGGACGCGGTGCTGAACGGCTCGCGGGGGGCGCGGCAGTGGATCGCCGAACTCGAAAAAACGGAACGCGCCCGCACGGGCATCCCCAAATTGAAGGTCGGGTTCAACAAAGTTTTCGGCTATTATATCGAAATCACCAAATCGAATTCGCACCTGGCGCCGCCGGAATATATTCGCAAACAAACGCTGGTCAATGCGGAACGATTCATCACCCCGGAGTTGAAAGAGTATGAGAGCCTGATTCTAAACGCCGAAGAACGCCAGCTCGAAATTGAAACGCGGGTGTTTCAGGAAGTGGTGGCGCAGGTGGCGGCGCACCACAAAACGCTGTACCGCACCGCCGAAACGCTGGCGAAGCTCGACGTGTATCTGGCGCTGGGGAAAGTGGCGGCGGAAAAAAATTACGTCCGCCCCACCCTGACCGACGACGGCACGCTGGACATCGTGGACGGGCGGCATCCGGTGGTGGAGGAATCGGTGCGGGAGACGGGCGCGGGGTTCGTGCCCAACGACACCTTTTTGTCCGCCGACGACCTGATTTGGATTATCACCGGTCCGAACATGAGCGGGAAATCCACCCTGCTGCGGCAGGTCGCGCTGATTGTGCTGATGGCGCAAATCGGCTCCTTTGTGCCCGCCGAGCGCGCCACCATCGGCATCGTTGACCGCATTTTCACCCGCATCGGCGCGCAGGACGAAATCCACGCCGGGCAAAGTACCTTCATGGTGGAGATGGTGGAAACGGCGGCGCTCCTCTCGCAGAGCACGCCGAAAAGCCTGCTCATTCTGGATGAAATCGGGCGCGGAACCAGCACCTACGACGGGCTGGCAATCGCCCGCGCCATTGTGGAATACATCCACAACAACCCGCATCTGCGGGCGAAAACGCTCTTCGCCACCCATTACCACGAATTGGTGGCGCTGGAAAACTATCTGCCCCACGTGCGAAATTACAACGTCTCGGTGGCGGACAACGACGGGCAGGTGGTCTTTCTGCACAAAATTGTCCCCGGCGGGGCGGATAAAAGTTACGGGGTACACGTGGCGCAATTGGCGGGCATCCCCAAGCCGGTCATCAACCGCGCCCGCGAAATATTGATGACGCTGGAAAATGACTCGGCGCGGGTGGCGGAGCAGGAACGCATCCGCGATTCATTCAGCGGGGTGCAACTGTCCTTCCTCGCCCCGGAAACGCATCCGGTGGTGGAAACCCTGCAAGCGCTGAAAATCGAAGAGATGTCGCCGCTGGAAGCGTTGAACAAACTTTATGAATTGCAGCAAATGACCCAAGAGGAATGAATTCGCCCCGAAATCGGGGGGGGTATTTAAATTTGGGGGCAGACTTGAAAAAAATTCGCCGCCGTGCCCGGAAATGCACCGGCATTCGCCTTGAACTAAAGTTCAGGCTCAAAACTTAAGCCGACTTAAGTCGGCTTCGGCTTTTAGCCCTGAAATTTATTTCGGGGGTAACCGAATGAGTGATTTTCCAAAAACAGAGACGTCAACACAACTTAGGCAGCTAACCTTGAAATTTGAACCTCGAACCCTGCGAAACAGAATCATCCCGCTGTTGGCGCTCGTGCTGTTGCTCGTCCTCAGCGCGTGCCAGCGCGGCGATGTGCGCGTGTATGTGGAAGTTGACCACGGCAGGCTCACCCATCTCACCGGCGCTAATACCATCGGGCAGGTTTTGCAGGAAACGAACATCACGCTGGGCGATTTAGACCGCGTGGAGCCGGATTTATATGTGCTCATCCAACCGGAAATGACCATTAAGGTGATTCGGGTGACGGAGAAGACCGAAACCATCACCAACACCATCCCTTTTGAGCAGCGGATTGTGCTGAATGAAGCCCTGCCGGAGGGGGAACAACGGCTGGCGCAGTTGGGGGTGAACGGCACGGAACGGGTGGTGACGAAAATCACGCTGGAAGACGGCGTTGAAGTTTCGCGCACCGAAGTTTCGCGGATGGTGGTTGAGCCGCCGGTGGAAGAAATTTTAATCGTCGGCGGCGCGGGGGACGTTTCGCCGGTGACATTCGGGGGGAGTGTGACCTACATTTCCGGCGGCAACGCCTGGCTGATGAAAGGAAACAGCACCGCCCGCCGCTTGCTCACCACCAGCGGCGATTTGGACGGGCACGTCTTCGCGCTATCGCCCACAGGGACGCAACTGCTCTTTTCCCGCACCACCACCGACACCATCGACGCGCCCCTGAACGAGCTGTGGCAGCTCGATACCCGCATCGTGGGCGAGCCGCCGGTATCGCTCCCCGTGCAGGGGGTGCTGTATGCCGAATATTCGCCCCTCATCACCGATACCCGCATCGCCTACAGCACCGCCGATCGCTCACCGAACCAACCGGGCTGGCGCGCGCAAAACGATTTGTGGCTGTGGGACCCCAACACCCCCATCTCCACCGCCCGGCAGCTTGTGCCGCCCAATACCCGCGGATTGTATGCGTGGTGGGGGACAACCTTCCGCTGGTCGCCCGATGGAACGAAGTTCGCCTATGCCACCGCCGGGGAAGTCGGGGTGATTGATGCCATCAGCGGCACGGTGGAAACGCTGATGACCTTTGCGCCCTATCAAACCAACAGCGAATGGGTGTGGGTTCCCACCGTGTCGTGGTCGCCCGACAGCCGTTTCATCGCCACCGTGATTCACGGCGAGCCGCCGGACGATGAAACGCCCGAAACCGGGCGGCAATTCGACCTGTGGATTTTGGCGGCAGACGGCAGCCTCAAAGCCAATATCGCCGCGCAGGTGGGGATGTGGAGCAACCCGAATTGGACGGAAGCGGGCATTTTTTACGGGCAAGCCCTCTTGCCCTTGCGTTCTGTCACCAGTCGGTATAAACTTATACGTGTAGATTCTGACGGTAGCAACCCCGAAATCGTCTTTCCGGTGAAAGAAGAACCTGCCATCAGCTTCCCGGAACTCGCCCACCCGCGGGGCGCAACGGGGACGATTTTTGTGTATCACAACGATTTATACTTTTTACCGGACATCGGCGGGGAAGCCGAACCGCTGACCGCGAACCACGAAAGTCGCGCGCCACGCTGGGTCATCCCTCCCACCGTCCGCCCCCCCCCCGCCGTCCCACCCGCTCTCTCTACCCCCCCGCCCCCTCCGCCCCCGCG
>CAZMXX010000234.1:0-6463 GCA_964570315.1 uncultured Anaerolineaceae bacterium
GACCTCGTGGATCAGCAGTACCTCGGTCGCGATCAAGAGCGGCGGAAGAGCGAGGGGCCGCGGGGCCCGGGAGGGGGGGACGGCTGGGGCGGGGGAGGGCGAATGGGAAAGGACGTGGTGGTTCGGGTATTACGGGGGGGATGTGCAGGGTGGCGGCGGCGATGCGTGGGGGGCGGCGCTGGCGAATGTCTCCGTTCACCGTTTTGCGCCGAAGCCCGCGCCGGTGGCTGCGCCCGTCGCGCTCACCCCCGCCGAACTGCGCGAAAAGGGTTTCCTGCGCGCGGATGGCTCGCTCAACCCGGAACTGACCTTCGTTTTGCTGTACGTCGGCGATTATGATTTGGTGCATCCCACGGTGGTGGCGCTGGCAGACTGGCAGCGTTCCACATGGCAGGATGACACGCGCGGCGATATACCGCTGGCGTGGGGCATCAACCCCGGTATGGAAGAGGAAATTCCGGGCGTGATGAGCTATCTGCTGTCGACGCGCACCCCCAACGATTTTCTGGTGGGGGCGAACAGCGGCGCGGGCTATGTCAATCCGCAGGGGATTTCGCGGCGTTTTCGCTGGCAGTGGCTCCGACGCACCAAAAATTACTATCGCAAATACGGCATCACCGTGCAGGGATTCTTGCTCAACGGGCGGGGATATTCTCTGCCGCCGGAATGGGTGGCGCGGTACGCCAAACTCGCGCCGGAGGGCATCATCGCCCCCGATTTTGAAATTGAAGGCGCGTATCCCCGACTGGTGAACGGCACGCCGTACATCGGCATGCAGAAAGCCACCTTCGGCGACAGCGTGCCCGCCAGCGCCGCCGCGCTGCATCAAGCGTATTTCGAGACGCTGGCGGCGGGGAAGCCCCCCTTCATCGCCGTGCGCTCCGCGTTTCAGACGCCGGCGTTCCTGAAAGACGTGATAAACTTTGCCAAAATGCAAGATACCACCGATGCCATCATCGCTCTCGACGGCGCAGTGGCGCATCCCCGCTACACGGTGGTTGACCCGCAAACTTTTTTCGAGCTTTTAAAAGTTGCATTGCGTGATTGAGTCCATTATAATGAATGAAATGCATTCAAGGTCAGTGAAGGAGTATACCTTATGAACGGTGTGGTTCATAAATTGAACATAATTTTATTGGGCGCGCCCGGTTCCGGAAAAGGGACACAAGCGGAACGATTGTGCGAAAAGTTGGAATTGACGCATGTTGCCACCGGCGATTTGTTTCGGGAAAACCTGCGCAACGAAACGGAGCTGGGGAGACTGGCGAAAAAATATATGGATAAAGGGATTCTGGTGCCCGATGAACTCACCGTGGCGATGGTGCGCTCTCGCCTTGCCCGCCCCGATGTTGAGCAGGGGGTGATATTCGACGGGTTTCCGCGCAATTTGGTGCAGGCGGAAGCGTTGGCGGATTCTTTGGCGGAGATGGGGCAAAAAGTGAATTTGGTTGCCTATATTCGCGTCTCCGATGATGAAATCGTCTCGCGTCTGTCGGGGCGATTGATTTGCCGCAATTGTCAGGCATCGTATCACATCCGTTTCAACCCGCCGAAGGTCGCCGGGGTATGTGATGTATGCGGCGGCGAATTGTACCAGCGCGCTGATGACAATCCGGAAACTGTGCGCACCCGATTGGAAATCTACAAAAACCAAACCGCGCCGTTGATTGAATATTATGATGCGGCGGGGGTTTTAGTGGAAATCAATGGTGAGGGCGACTTGAACGAAGTCACCGAACGTTTGCTGGACGTGGCGATGACCGTGGCGTAATCAGGTCAGGGCGAATCAAAAAGACCTGCCGCGAGATACACCGGCAGGTCTTTTTTTTGTACGAATTATGCGCCGTAGGCGGCTTTCACCGTGTCCGCGATGATGTGCAGCCCCGGCTCCACCACACTCGCATCCAGCGCGTAATTAATGCGGATGCATTCGTGGCGATGTTTCCATCCGGTTTCCGGCAGTCCGGGGAAGAAATAGTGTCCGGGAATGATGAGCACGTTCTTCGCCTTCAGTTGTTGGTACAATTCGTGGCTGCTGACGGGCAATCCCCGAAACCACACCCACAAAAAGAACGCCCCTTCCGGCTTGTGGATAAAATAATCCACGTCCCCCAGCTCACTTTGCAACTGTTCCATCGCTTTGGTGGCTTTCCGGCGGTAAAACGGTTTGATGATGTCCCGGCTCAAGGAAATAATTTCGCCGGATTGCACCAGTTCCAGCGCCAGGCGCGCGCCCATACTGCCGGGGGCGAGGCTGGTGATGGCGTTCAAACGGGTGATTGCGCCCACCAACGCCTCATTGGCAATGATGATGCCCGTCCGCGCCGCCGGTAGCCCCAATTTCGAGAGACTCATGCTCAAGATGATATTTTCATCCCAGATGGGGGCGGCTTCCGTGTAAATAATTTGCGGGAAGGGCATCCCATAGGCGTTATCAATGATGAGCGGGATGTTGTGGGCGCGCGCCATATCGGACAATCGCGCCAATTCTGCGGCGGTCAGCACGTTGCCGGTGGGGTTGGTGGGGCGAGAGACGCAAATCGCGCCAATGTCATCGGTGATGGTGAGCGCGTCGAAATCAACGTGGTATTTGAAGGTGTGGTCGTCCAGAAACTCAATCTCCGGCTTGAACGATACAAAAAAGTCATCGCTCAATCCCACATCCGCATATCCGATGTATTCCGGCGCGAGGGGGAGCAGAATCTTCTTCCGCGACCCGTCGGGATATTCACCGGCAAACAGATTGAACAGGTTGAAGAAGGCACTCTGGCTGCCGTTGGTCAGCACAATGTTTTTCGCGCTGATGTTCCACCCGTATTCGCGGCGCAACAGCGTCGCCAGCGCCTCCAGAAAGTCGATTTCCCCCTGCGCCGACGGGTAATTGCCCACCATCGCCTCAAACGCGCCGGGGGTGTCCAGAATGTGGCTCATCGCTTGGCGCAAACGGGTTTGCAGGGCGGGTATCTTGGCGGGGTTGCCGCCGCCGAGCAACAGCGTATCTTTACCGCGAGCCATTGCGGTCGCCATATCTTCCATCAGCATCGGCACGCCCGACGGACCCGTTAATTTTTCGCCAAATCGTGAAAAGTTCATCTCATTAAACTCCGCTTCTCTACTATTTTATCACCAAGGGCAGATACACTTTATTTCCGCCCACAAATATTGAAACGACAACCGGCGTGGTTTCCAGCGTATCCATATTTTGCACTTGAATGAGCGCTTTGTACACGCCCGATGCCCCCAACGGTGAGGTGGGATACGTATCGCTGAACGTGACGGTGACCGTGGCGGGGGTGGTGGTTCCGGTGATGTATGCCCCCGGTCCGGCGGTGGTCGTACTCAATGCCAGCCAGTCTTGGGTGGGGATGATGCCGGTTCCTTCGGGCTGGAAGGCTTCGATGCCCCGCCCGGTGATGGTCACGCCCAAATTTGCTTCGGTGCGGAAAATGCTTTTGGCGTATGCCGCAACCCGCGCATCATATGGCAACACGTATGCCCGCCAAGTGATGGGCTGGTTGCCGGTGTCCTCTCCGTAAATGTAAAACGTAGCGGATGACACGGTTTGCGACAAGTCCACACTGCGGCTGAGGGTGGTCGGTGAAACGGAAAACGGGGTAATCGTGTCGAAGGTGATGCCGATATCCGCGACTGCCAGCGCGCCGTTGAGGTTGCTTGCCAGCGAAAAACTCTCGAAGCAGTTGCTGGCGGTGTTGCAGTCCAAGTAAGTGCTTTCGCCATTGGCGCCGGCTTGCGGGCGCAGGTAAACGCGGATGAGATTGCTTTTAATCGCTACCGCTTCCCGGTAAGTGGATTCTCCGTCCAGATTGCCGGTTGCCACGTTGAGCCAGTCCGTGCCCAAGCCGCTGATGCTCGCCCAAACACTGGCGCCTTTTGAAAATTGCAGGCTGGTTCCGCTGGTCACATTGCGCAGCATTACCACCTGATCCACACTTTCGTTTCTGAAATTGCCGACAGCCACGTAATTAAACGGGGTGGTCAGTTTCCAAATGGTGCTGATGGTATTGTTGGTGTTCCAACGCTGCGCGGTGATATTTTCGCCCAGATTTTGCGCGCCGACCCATTCTTGGCGCGCGCCGTTGCCGGTATCAAAATTGCCGGTGGCAATGTCGAACCATTGGCTGTCGTTGTATACCCCGGCATTGGCGGAGTTGCCCAGCAGTTTAGCCGGGTCGCGCCCGTCTCGCAGTTCAAACCAGCTTTTTGCGCCGCTGGGATTGCTGTTGTTCCAAGCAATGACGGCAAAGTCATCGTCGCCGTCGCCGTCATAATCGCCCACCGCGAAATCATCCGCCATCAGAAACGTTTTATCAACGGTGGGGCTGGTTGAAGAGGCGTCATCGTAAATTACAATATGTTTGCTGGTTGTACCGGCGTTGAAAATCAGCGCGATGTCCGGTGTGCCGTCGTTCCAAAAATCGCCGGTATGAACGGTGACGAATGCGCCGTTGCCGCTATAGGTGGCGGAAAAACTGAACGCCGATCCGACAACCTGCGGGTCGTATACTTTGATGGATTTATCGTTGACGGCAACAATTTCCGCGTCGCCGTCGCCGTTGAAATCAGCCGTGGCAACCATTTTCCAGCCCGTTTCCGCTGATTTGAATACCTGTTGCCCACTGGCGTTGTATGCATACACATATCCATCCGTTCCCACAACTACAACTTCATCAATACCGTCAGTACTTGCTGCTGTACTGCCGCCTTCGGCGAATGCCAATCCCACGGTCAGCAGAAATACTGTCAGCAAAATGGAGACCACTATGCCCGAAAATTTTCGATTAATCTGTATCATATGATACGCTCCTTTAATTGTAGAGATATGGAGAACCCACATTGGAGTATACCGAACATGCCGATGACTGGCAAAAGTCAATCAAGATTGGGGCGGATTTGCCTCTTTCGGTGTGATGGTTAAACTGGTTCAAACAACGAATGACGAACGAGCCAATGATAATTTTTTTGCGGATTGTGGCGCTGGTAATTTTAATATTGCACGGGATGGCATATTTTTTGCCTGCCGAAACATGGTGGGGGGTGGCGGCGTACACGGTTTTGCCGCCGTGGTTGGGGATGACATTGGCGTTCGGCGCGGCGATGGTGACCGTTCCGCGCCTCAACCGGCGTGCGCGCGTAATATTGGCGAGCGTGTGGCGACGGTTGCCCGCCCAATCCCATCCCCGCCGCTGGTTTTTCGCGGCGGCGGTGGCATCCGCGCCCGTGTTTTGGCTGCTGCGCATTCGACATCTGAATTGGGGCGATGCCCGCATTCTGGTGGCGGGGTTGTCGCAGCGGGATGCGCCCGTGCTGTACAACTGGCAGGCGCCGTTCACCGTCTTTCTGCATCAGCGGTTATGGGCGTTGGTTGCCGACCCGCTGTGGGGCTGGGGAGTGGATACCGTTTACGCCGTGGTGGGTGTTTTGGCGGGGATGGTGTTTGTATTTTTGGCGCTGGAATGGGCATTTGAGCTGGGGCAGTCGGCACCGGAACGGGCATTGCTGGCGGGGTTGCTCCTCACCGGCGGCGGGATGGAACTCTTCTTCGGGTATGTTGAAAATTACACCATCATTTCGCTGGGCATTTTGGCGTTTCTGTGGTTGGGGGTGCGCGTTTTGCGCGGCGATAGTCCCCTCTGGGCGGCATCGCTGGTGCTGGCGTTGACCAACGCCTTTCACCCGTCCACCATCGTGTTGTGGGGGGCAATGGCGTTTCTGGCGTGGCGGCTCCGGCGGCGGGGGATGCCCCTCTCGGTGCTGGTGCAGTCGGTGCTGTTGCCGCCGTTGGTGGTGGGCAGCGCGGTACTTTCGCTGATGGAGCTGGGGAATCACGGCATCGCGGCATTTTTGGGCGACGACCGTCCCGGTGGCGGCGACCACATCTGGTTTGTGCCGATTGTGCTGGATGCGCCAACACAGTGGCAGCGATACGCGATGTTCTCGGCGGCGCATTTTGCCGACTGGGGCAACGAAATTCTGCTCACCGCGCCGGTTGGGGTGGCAATGCTGGTGGGGGCGGCAGTGCTGCTCGGTGGATGGAAGCATCATCGAAGGGGGGGAATTCGGCGGGCGGATGTGGCATTTCTGGCGATAGCCGCGCTGGGGTACGTGTCGCTCACCTGGGCGTGGAACGCGGATTACGGTATTCGGAAAGATTGGGATTTGTTCAGCCCCGTTGCCATCACGCTGAATGCGCTCGCCGGGGTGGTGTGGGTGCGTCTTTTGCGGCGGGATGATGATGCGCTGGCGGAGAGTGCGCTCATCGTTTGGGTGGTGATGGGGTTGCACACCGCCGCGTGGGTGCTCAGCAACGTTTGGGTACAATGATGGGCTTGAAAACGTTTTAAGAATTGGAGCGATAATTGACAAGAAGAGAAATTATGCTAAAATCTGCCTCAGTCGTATGCAGTTGATTGGAGCCGTTAGCTCAATCGGTAGAGCATCTGCC
>CAZMXX010000235.1:0-6436 GCA_964570315.1 uncultured Anaerolineaceae bacterium
ACCTTGTTCTCATCCAGGCCGCGCTCGAAAAGACCCCCGCTGGCGAACTTTTCTGCCCAGAGGTGGCCGTGGAACTTCACATGTCCGAACTCGTGGGTCAGCGTGGTCCGGAACCGGTTCTCTCGTCGGGCATCGTTTGAAAGGCGCTCTGAAATCGAAACCTTGGGCCCGCGGTCGGGGAAAAATTCGGTCACCCCCTCGACGTCGGGTCCGTATTTCGACAGGTCCGCATACGGGTCGAGATCGGCGTCATGCTGCTCGATCAGCACTGTGAGATCGTCGGTTTCTATGGGGAAACACACCTTGCCGTGGCGCGCTTCCAGCAGCTTGCGCACGATCCGCTCGCACTCCGAATCCAATTCCTTTTCCGCATAATAAGGGCGCAGAAAAAAGCGTCCCGTGTCGTCTGGGATCATCCTCAATGTTTGGCGGCCTTCCTACTTTTTGAGCGTCTTTCTGAAATTGGCAAAGGCCGCCACGACCTTGTCGGGATCGGTCGCCTGGGACCGCAGATCGTCGGGGAGCCTGCCGGCAAGTGCGAACAGGTAGTCTTCAGGAATGTTCAGGATGCTCGCGAACTGCCCGATCAGATGCCCCGAGGTCGGGTTCCTGCGGTCGTGCTCGATGTCGTTCAGGTACTGGGGTGAAATCGACCCGCTGCCGTCTTCCTTCTGCACCCTGGCCGCCAGTTCCTTCTGGCTCATGCCAAGATCCTTGCGCGCCTTGGAGATCGCGTGACCGAATGTCATTGCTTCAGGGGGCATCTCAGCTCCAACTCTCCATGCCAATCCGCTTGTTCGCGGATATGCGAATTGTTATGCATAAATGCGGAGGGAAGCAACTTCGGCATGAATCAACCTTCCGCTGTATGAGTGCGCAGGGGGGACAATGAGCTGCAGAGTAGCGGACTTTCTGCTCAGCACACACAGGCGATCAGCAGATGCGCCACCGTTCATCGGCTTGCTGCCATTGGACGATGGAGCACGCAGGCGTGCACTTGAAGGCGCACGCCAGTATCTGGGCGGACGGGCGAACCGGCTTCAATCGTTCTTTCGCCAATTTCCCAATCTGGCAATATGGCTAGTCACTCACTCACTTAGTGAGGGATATGGAGATGATGGGTACGCTGTCTACCCACACATCGAGGACACGCTTCGCGTACCGCTGGATAATCAGCACCAGCGCAAGGTCCTGTTTCACGCGTTTTGCGGTGCCTGCAACCGGTTCGGCTTGCCCACGCGCGGCTTCGACCGTGATGTCGACGTTTACCTTCTCCATGCTGGCGTGAGCCACGCGCAGCTTCCACATTTGATCGACGCATTCGTGAGACAGGAAGCGGCCTTCGGGCCACCGCCTGTCGAGTCGACTGTACTGCTTAACCGTTGGGAAGACGACGCCCTGTATTTTCTGCCGCCAGCCGTGAACGTGCTTCGCCGGGCGATCCTTTGGGATGAAACTGCCTGGCATGCCGCCCTTTTCGTACGAATTCGCCAGGATCCAGAAGGCTTCGTCCCCGCCATCGAATTCGAGAAACATTTCAAGGAAGTCCTCGACCAGCGACTGAAAGAGCCCCGGCCACCGGCAAGTCGCGGGGGACTCCCCCAGCCGCGGCTCCTCTGGCAGCCAGGTGGGCTTGCACTGCGATTGCCTCGAAGCGAGGGGCGAATTCGCCTCTGGCTCGATGGTGCGCAGCGGCCGCTAAGGCTGCGCGGAGGTGAAGATTGGATATTACCGCAGCCTTGGCCGCGCGAGATACGTTGGGAAATCTCTGGGCAAACCGGCCAACTCGAGCTGCTCGCGCACCAGGGTTGCGCCGTCTTCGACAGGATCACTGGCCATTACCTGCGCGAGATTCCGCCGAGTTCAAGCGATATCGAACTGGACTCGACCGACATTGCGATCCTGGCGCGCATGCCGTTCTCGGTCGCAGGGGAACCAGCCCTTGAACCGGAATCCGAAAGCTATGTCGGCTTTACGACCTTGGGACGCCGCCCCGTGGTGCTCGAATTCAACGGCGTCCAAACGAGCCTCAAAGCACGCCCACGAAGGCGCCTCTCGCTAGCAGATGGCGAAATTGCGAGGGGCCCGCAAGGCGTGCTTTACGGGCATGCCGCACGACTTCGAGTCGAGACGGGATTGGGACGCCCCGAGACACGTGCGGTGCGAGTGACGCTTGGGCTGGCGTCGCAACTTGTCAATGTGGCGATTTCAGAGGAGGGTTTTGGCGAAATCGGGATGGCGCAACTCCTTGCAGAGTTTGCCGAAGCCGAGACTGCAGATCCGTTACGTCTTCGGGTGGAGTTGATGGCGCCAAGCGCGGAAGGTGGCGCTGTCCACAGTTCCGGCATTGGACTGTCCGCCTGGATTTGGCCCGGATTTTGTGATTCGGATGGATTCGTGTTCCGAAGCGCCCGACCGATCCGCAATCTCGTGCAGGACGAATGCCTCCACGTGGGCTGTGACGACCAAGGTCACCTGTGTCTCGAACCCGGCGGTGGGTACAACGTGGCACGCGCCGTATTCGACATCGACGGCATTCACGTGCCCTTCGATATTCCCTGGCCGGATGTCGCGGTAACGAGGCGCCGTGTAGAAGGCAGCACTACTCCTCTGCCGCTAGGCACCCGGCTGTTGGTTGGTGAAGATGATCGCTTCGATACGATCAGCATCCGATGTCCTGATCCGAACGCTCAGTTGATCGTTCGAGGAAAACGCGAGGAGCGACCGTTCTCCGGGGGGCTGACCCGCAGCCTTGCCATTCGGGATCTTCTGGTTCCCGCCTCCGATGAGCGCGTCCTGCTCCGACGAGGAACCGGCACGGAAGTCCTTCTTTTCGAACTGGTTGCCGCACTTGCCCCTCAGGGTGTCACACTACTTCCGGCTCGTTACGGTATCCGGTTACGATTGCATTTCGGCGAACCGGTGGATGCCATCGCGGTCGAGGTTGAGGACGAAACCGGAGCCGCAGTTCTCGCCGAAGCTGCGCTGCGACATCGGCCGGTTTCGACACGTCGGCCAGAATGGTTTCATGCCGAAGTCTGCGACAATGACGCGCGCGGCGTCGAAGTGACCATTGATACGGATTGGATTGATGGCGGTCCCCGGTTGGCCCGGCTCCTGATACGCCCCGAAGGGCGCGACGGCTGGCGACCGCTACGCAATTCGCGCGGCGACTGTTTCGCGATCGCCCTTGCCAATGCCGCGTTAAATGACTTCGTGTCCGACGCTGAACTCAAACGGCGGTTCGAGGCGCTCAGTCGTTGGCTTTCGGACTGCTATGCGGCAGAGTGCTGGCCAACGCTGGAGCGTACGTTGGTGCCACGCTGGCGGAATCTCGGCCAACAGCTGCGCGCCCTGCCTGGCGGGGAGGGCGCCGTGATGCGCGCAGCCTCCTTGCCGCCTCCTGATCATGCTGCGCCTGGATGGGTGCCGATCCTGCACCCGCTGCAGTTCGCATCGGATCTGTACGCTGCCCCGCCGCAGGCATTCGCCACATTGGCAGTCTCCACTGATCCCGGCGTCGCCGAAATGGCCGCACTTGCCACGCTCGACACGGGGCGCTTGCGTGAATTGTCGCATTTTCACGCGGCGGTCTTTCCTGGTTTCAAGAACTGGAAGCAGGCAAATCAAACCGGCGGCCGCTTGGAAAAGTTTGATCCAGGCCGCTATTTTCAATACTTGAGAATGTTCGACACGGACCCGTCGGCGGGGTGGTTCTGGCGCGGCTCACCGCTGCTCGGGCCCGATCATTGGCGTGCGGCGCATCTCCGCCTCGTCGAGAGATTCGATGCTGCCGGCCTGTTCGTTGAGGATACGGCTGAGGAAGGGCCGAACAGTCGGCGTCAACACCATCTGCAACGGCTGATGCATGCCGCATGTAGCTCGACCCCTGAAAATCTGCGCCCGCCGGTACCGCTGCGCAGTCAGGACGCGAATGAACCACATCAAGTGGACCTGTGGGCGTCGGCTCTGCTTTCGGGATTTGCAAGGGCCAGCCGCTTTGATGACGTGCCGTGCTATGTCAAAGCCATTTCGCAACGCGCCGGCATGACCGAAGAGCAGGCTCTCACGAGCATCGCATTTCTGCTCCGCCTTGCGCCGGAGCTTTTCGCCTTTCACCTGTTGCTATGGCAAATTGCCAAGGAACGTCCATGACAGAAATTGATCCGATCAAATTCAAGAACGACCTGAGCGAGACGCTTGCGCGCTATATCACGACAGCGGCTGCGGTTTCATCGGCACGAGCGCCTCGGCTTTCGCGTGCGGTAGCTGAGGCATGCGCTCGATCGGCGCTCGTGCGCGGCCCTTTCGTGGAGAGCCTGCCTGACTTCGAAAAGGGCCGCAGCATACAGAAACTTGTCGCGGACGGAGTATTGCACCCGGATTGGGCAGCTTTGGAGCATAGCAAAGACGGCCGCTCACTGTGGAAAAGACGCCTGCACCTCCATCAGGAGGCCGCCATCGGGCGTGACGAAAACTATCTTGTCGCGACGGGGACAGGGTCGGGAAAGACCGAGTCTTTCCTCTTTCCTTTGGTTGATGATCTGCTGCGTCAAGGCAAATTCGATCGTCCGGGGATTCGGGCGATACTAGTCTATCCGCTCAACGCGCTGGCTAATGATCAGATGCACAGGATTGCCCGCCTACTGTTTCGCGATCTCGAGGACCCAGGGATCACGCTTGGTCGCTTCACGGGGCAAGTGCGGTCCAATGCGACGCGGGCAGATGAAGAGTCGCGGCTGATCGCCACCCCCACCTTTCAGTCCGATTTCCCCGACGCGCGCCACGCTCCCCACAATTGGCTTCTCGCCCGCGGCGAAATGCTGGAGAACCCGCCGCATATTCTCGTCACCAATTACGCGATGCTCGAGCACATCCTGCTCTTGCCACGCAACCGCGCATTGCTGGCCGGGGCGGATGTCCGGTGGCTCGTTCTCGATGAAATTCACACCTATACTGGCGCCCAGGCCATTGAAGTCGCTTTCCTTTTGAGAAAGCTGAAAGCGCGGATCGACATACCCCAAGGGCAGATCCGATGTGTTGGAACGTCCGCAAGCCTCGACCCGGCGAAGCGGGAAGAACTCGCCCGCTTCGCGGAAGACCTGTTCGGTGAACCCTTCCCCAGCGGGGATGGCGCGGTGATCACAGCTGAAAGACAGTTGCATCCAGCCTTGACCGATGGCGCAGAGCCAAAGGCTCTTTCCGCATCAGAGTGGATTGAAGCAGGCCGGGTTCTGGCGGGACTGCGAGAACAAGGATGCCTCGCGGCTGACAATGACGACTACCTGACCGAGGACTGGAACGAGGCAATGCGCGAGGCCGGCATGGAAGCGTTGGTCCTCGAACCCCGGAAGCCCTTCGGCGAAGGACTGATCGAGCGGCTGGCCGGCATCAGCCAAGTGCGAGAGGTAGCGCGTGCCCTCAAGGAGCGCGCGCTGCCGTTTACCGACTTGGCGAGGCGGGTGTTCCCGTCGGAATCCGAAAAGACCGCGCGGGCGGCGCTGACGGCGTTGATCTCTCTTGGGGTTCTGGCTCGACCCTCCGTGCCTGGCGCGTTTCCGCTTCTACCGGCGCGCTTTCATCTTGCCGCCTCAGGTGTCGAGGGTGTAGCGCTGAAGCTGTCCGCGAGCGCCGCTGAGAATTGGTCGGACTTTCAGCTTTCTCGCAACGGCACCCACATTGATGGCGCCCCTGCCTATCCCCTTCTGGTCTGTCGCAACTGCGGCGAGCCTTACGTTGAAGGCTGGGACGATGGGACCATGCTTCATCCGCGTCCCGAGATCAGTCCAGGCGCGAAGCGCCGTGTGCTCAGATTGATAAACGCAGGTGAAGCCTCGACGGAGATTGACGACGACGAACCCGATGACGAACTAGAAAACGAACCTCCTTTCGAGTTCTTCGCCGAGACCGGTGAGTTGGCGGATAGCCCCGGGGAAGGAGTCCTATCCCTTGCCGAAGCACCGATGCGCGAAGAAGTAGAGGAGCGCCGCAGCTACGTCCGAAAGTGCCTTTCCTGCGGAGCCGCCGGCGGTCGCTTCGCCGAGCCGGTTACCCCGATCCACCCTGGCGACGATGCGCTTGCGTCAGTAACGGCGCAGACTTTGCTCGAAGCCCTACCGCCACCACAGGGGCGGTCCCTTGATGCACCGATGCAGGGCCGGAACCTTCTCGTCTTTGCCGACAACCGGCAAGATGCGGCGTTCTTCGCCCCATTTTTCGAACGAACCTCCCGCGATCAAGCGCTGCGTGCAGCCATGGTCCAAGCGCTACGCCGAGAGACAGACGACGCGTTGGACCTCATGGGGCTGCGCGATGGCGTTTGGACGTCGCTCAGGCGAACCGGTTTCAAACTCTATGATCGTCGCAACCCGGAACCTCTGAGCAGCAGCGCTGCAAAAGATCGCCTCATGGCCCTGATCGCGGCCGAGCTCTGCGG
>CAZMXX010000236.1:0-6419 GCA_964570315.1 uncultured Anaerolineaceae bacterium
ATAAAATTAGTGAAATCTGTGGAAATTCGTGGCTAAAATAAAATTAACGACAAAAATTTCATTCAGTTTATTTACAAACACCGCCTGAAAAGAACAGAAACACGCACTTGATGCCTCGCCGTGTTTTAAAAAAAATACCTTTGTGATATGATATACTCACGGCAAAACACATTGTGGCGTATAAATTTTTTGGCAACGACATTAGGGAAGTATGTATGAAGGCAGTGGTTATGGCAGGCGGCGCAGGCTCTCGATTGCGCCCCATCACAATTGAACGCCCCAAACCGATGATTACGGTGGTGAATAAACCCACGCTGGCGCATATTCTATCGTTGTTGAAAAATAATGGTATCACGGATGTGGTGATTACGGTGCAATATCTTGCCAGTGTCATCCAAGATTATTTTGGCGATGGCAGTAATTTGGGGATGAACATCCGCTATTATGTGGAAGAAGACCCGCTCGGCACGGCGGGGGGGGTGAAAAACGTTCAGGATGTGCTGGATGACACGTTTTTGGTCATCAGCGGCGATGCCATCACCGATTTTGACCTCAAGGAAATTGTGGCTTATCACCACGAAAAGCAGGCAAAAGCGACTATCACCCTCTACCGTGTGCCGAATCCACTGGAATACGGCGTCATCATCACCGATGCGGACGGGTATGTCACCCAGTTTCTGGAAAAACCGTCGTGGGGGGAAGTGATTTCCGACACGGTGAATACCGGCGTTTATGTCCTCGAACCGGATGTGCTGACGATGATTCCGGGCAATACCCCGTATGATTTTTCCAAACAACTGTTTCCCATCATGCTGAAAAAGAATATGCCCATTGCGGGCTTTGTGGCGGAGGGCTATTGGTGCGACATCGGCAATATTTCTTCGCTGCGGCAGGCGTGCAATGATGTGCTGGAAGGGAAAGTGCGCGGCATTGACCTGGGCACGCATATCGGCGGCAATATTTGGACGGGGGGCGAAGTGGAAATTTCACCCTCAGCCACATTGTTGGGTCCCATTTTTCTGGGAAATTCGGTGAAAATTCAAGATGATGCGGTCATTCGCGGACCAACCATCATCCGTGATTATTCCATTGTGGGTGAGCGCGCGGAAATTGACCGTTCGATTGTGTGGCGCAATTGTTACATCGGCAAAGGGGTGGAATTGCGCGGAGCGATGGTATTGCGCCATTGCAGCCTCAAGGCGAAAGCGGTGGTGTATGAAGGGGCGGTGATTGGCGACGGCTCCATTGTGGGCGAAGGCGCGGTCATCCACCCGAATGTGAAAATCTGGTCGGGCAAGGAGATTGAGCCGGGCGCGACCATCAAAAACAGCGTCATTTGGGGTTCGCAGGGGAGGCGGGAACTCTTCGGGCGTTATGGGGTGACGGGGATGACCAACGTGGATTTCACCCCCGAATTCAGCGCGCGATTGGGCGCGGCGTTCGGCGCAACCCTGCCGAAAGGCTCGCTGGTGACCTTCAACCGCGACCCGCACCGCTCGCCCCGAATGCTCAAGCGGGCGGCAATCGCCGGGTTGCCTTCGGCGGGGGTGGAAGTGGCGGATTTGGGGGTGCAGCCCATCCCCGTGGCGCGCTATTTCACCCGCGTCAGCGATGCGGTGGCGGGCATGCACGTGCGGCTTTCCCCGTTTGACCAGATGGTGGTCAATATGCGCTTTTTTGATGCCAACGGATTGAATATCGACAAAGATTTGGAGCGGCACATTGAGCGGGTTTTCTTCCGGGAAGATTTCCGGCGGGTGTACATGGATGAAATCGGCACCATCAATTATGCGTCGCGGGTGGTGGAAACGTATCTGGACGGTTTCATGGCGCAGATTGATGTGGACACCATTAAACAAGCGAAGTTCAATTTGGTGGTTGATTATGCCAGTGCGCCCACGGCGAACATTCTGCCATCAATTTTGAATCAGTTGAAATGTAATGTGGTGGCATTAAACGCCAATATTGATGAAACGAAAATGTCGGTGCCGTTCGATGTTTTTCAGGATGCTTTGCGGCGTTTGCGGGTGATTTCGCTGTCGCTGGGCGCGGATTTGGCGGTGCGGCTCGATGTGGGCGCGGAAAGCATCTCGGTGGTGGACAATCGCGGGCGCACGTTGAGCGGGATTGACATTGCCGCCGCGATGACGGAACTGGCGCTGGCGGCGCATCCGGGCGGGCGAGTGGTGGTTCCGGTGGATATGCCCGGCATTTTCGAGCGCATCGCTCGCCGACACAATGCGTCGGTGCTGCGCACAAAGCTCGACCCCCATGCGCTGATGAACGCTGCGCTGAACAATGATGTGGTGATGGCAACCGACGGCAAGGGGAGTTTCATCTTCCCCGCGTTTCAGCCCTGTGTGGACGGGATGATGACCACCGCCAAATTGCTGGAATTTCTGGCGACGCAATCTCGAAAATTGTCGGACGTGGTGGACGCGCTGCCGGTGTATCATTCGGCGCAGGCAAAAGTGTATTGTATGTGGGAAACGAAGGGCGCGGTGATGCGTCAGCTCAATCAGCGGTACGGCAACGCGCTGGCAAACGCGGTGGAAGGGTTGAAAATTGAGCTGAATGAGCATGATTGGGTGCTGATAATGCCCAGCCAAGACCAACCGCACATCGAAGTGGTGGCGGAGGCAGAGAGCCAGCAACAGGCATACCAGATTATTGATGAATACACCCGGTTGATACGCTCGCTGCAACCGCGCAATATGTGATATGACGGACAATAAAAAAGCGCGCCGCAATCGCAGCGCGCTTTTTCTGTTTGAAAGAAGGTGTTACTTGATTTCGACTTCGGCGCCTTCGGCTTCCAATTTGGCTTTGGCTTCTTCGGCTTCTTCTTTGGAAACGCCTTCCAAAATGGCGGACGGTGCATCGTCCACAACGGCTTTGGCTTCTTTGAGACCCAGGTCGCTGCGCATGCTGCGGACAGCTTTGATGACCTGAATTTTTTTCGCGCCGGCTGCTTTCAGCACAACGTCGAATTCGGTTTGTTCTTCGGCGGGTGCAGCAGCAGCACCGGCGCCGGGCATTGCCATCACGGCGGCGGGTGCAGCGGCGCTCACGCCCCATTTTTCTTCCAACATTTTGGTCAATTCAGCGGCTTCCAACAGGGTAAGTTCGCTTAATTGTTCAACAATTTTTTCCAAGTCTGCCATTTTTTGATTCTCCTTCAGAAATCATAATACGCAATTAAAAGTTGTGTTTGTTAATTTAGATGAAACTTATGCTGCGGCGGCTTCGCCTTCACCGGAATCGGCGTAGGCATGCACCACGTTAACCACCTGACGGACACCGCTGGCAACCACGCCCGCAATTTGCGTCGCCGGTGCAGAGATAAGCCCGATGAGTTGCGAGCGGAGGACATCCAGTGACGGCAATTCTGCCAGGTCTTTCACGGCGGCTTCGCTCAGGATGGTTTCGCCCAGGAATCCGCCTTTGATTTCCAGCACTTTGCTGTCTTTTGCAAATTCCACCAGCACTTTTGCCACGGGGGGCGGGTCGCCATGCACAAAGCTCACTCCCACCGGACCTTCAAACAGGTCTTCAAGACCGCCGAGACCGGCTTCCACCAATGCTTTTTTCGCCAGTGTGTTTTTCACAATTGCGAATGAGCTATCGGCTTCACGCAGTTTTTTGCGCAGGTCGTTCACTTGGTTCACGCTCAAACCCTGATAACGGGTTAAAAACAGCGCGTTGGAATTTTTCAATTCGTCTGCATATTGTGCCAGTAGTTCTTCTTTTCGTTGTCTGGTTATTGCCAATCTAGTTCACCACCTTTCTTTCAAATTTACAAAAAAACGTCTTTGCCATGAGGGGCAAAGACGTAGTGTTACTCCGAGAGTTTTCTGTGCCGAGGGGCACAGCGCGTAAGGTCAACTTGTGGAGGTTTACTACCCTTTACCTCGGCAGGCAAGATTAAGCGCAATTGCGCACCTACTGTCTTCGGTTGGGGATATAAGTTACTGCAATTTCAGTTGTGATGCTTGCGTCGGGTCAACTTTGATGCCAGGACCCATTGTAGCCGCTAACGTCACCGAGCGCAAATATTGCCCTTTGGCGGCGGCGGGGCGGGCGCTCATCACCGCTTCCATCAGTGCGGTGAAGTTTTCTTGCAACGCTTCAACGTTGAATTCCACTTTGCCGATGGAGACGTGAACGTTCGCGGTTCGGTCAAGTCGGAATTCGACCCGACCGCCTTTCAGTTCGCGCACCACGCGCCCCAAGTCTTCCGGTTGAACCACGGTTCCGGCTTTGGGGCTGGGCATCAACCCGCGCGGACCGAGCAATCGACCCAAGCGCCCAACTTTGCTCATGGTCTGAGGGGTGGCAACGGCGACATCGAAATCAAACCAGCCGCCTTGAATTTTTTCAACCAAATCATCCAGCCCGACGAAATCCGCACCGGCTTCTTCGGCGAATTTCTGCCCTTCACCGGCGGCGATGACCAACACGCGAACATTTTTCCCGGTTCCGCGGGGGAGCGAGACTGTGCCGCGCACTTGCTGGTCGGCTTTGCGGGGGTCAACCCCCAGCCGCAAGTGGGCTTCCACGGTGGCGTTGAAATTGGTGTAGGATGTTTCTTTCACCAGTGCCACCGCTTCATCGGGGCTGTAAAGTTTGGTTCTATCGAATTTTTTTGCTGCTTCCAGATATTTCTTTCCGTGTTTTGGCATAATTTTCTCCTGTGGTCAGCGGGATAAATCCCTCCCACATATGAAGTTAATCTGTAACCACGATTCCCATGCTGCGGGCGCTGCCTTCGATGATTTTCATCGCGCCTTCGATGTCCGCCGCATTGAGGTCGGGCATTTTAATTTCCGCAATCTCTTTGATTTGAGCTTTGGTTACCGTACCACCGTCTCGTTTCTGGGGAGTCCCGGATCCTTTGTTCACACCTGCGGCTTTTTTCAACAAATCACCGGCGGGCGGAGTTTTCAGAATGAACGAGAAGGTCTGGTCGGTATAAACGGTGATTTCAACGGGGATGATTGACCCCAGTTGATTTTGAGTGCGTGCATTGTATTCCTTGCAGAAAGCCATGATGTTGATTTGATGCGGACCCAACGCACTCCCGACGGGGGGTGCGGGGTTGGCTTTGCCCGCAGGAATTTGCAGTTTGACCAGTGCCTTTACTTTTTTTGCCATAATCCTTTTCCTACCGTAAGCGGTTCTATTTTACAAAGTCCCGTTCAACCGAAGTTGGTTTGATAAGTTGACCAGAACTCTTACGCGCAATTTAAATTCGTTCTACCTGCAAAAAGTCTAATTCAACCGGCGTTTCCCGACCGAAGAAGTTGACCAGTACCCGTACCCGGGCGCGGTCGAGGTCAATGTCATCCACTTCACCGGAGAAGTCTTCAAACGGACCTTCCACAATGCGGACTTTCTGACCAACTTTGAAATTGACCTTGATTTTGGGCGCTTCGGCTTCCATACGTTTGATGATTTTGTTGGCTTCATCATCACGCAGGGGGATGGGCTTGTTGCCGGAACCCACGAAGCCGGTCACGCCGGGGGTGTTGCGCACCACGTACCATGAATCTTCATCCAGCGACATTTCAACCAAGATATACCCGGGGAAGATGCGGCGTTCGGTGGTGCGGCGCACGCCATCTTTCAGTTCCACTTCTTCTTCCGTGGGGACGACCACGTTGAAAATCTTGTTCTGCATCTGCATGGATTCAATGCGGTGCATCAGGTTCTTTTCAACCTTTTTTTCGTACCCGGCGTAGCTGTGGATGACATACCATTTGGTGTCTTCCGGCTTTTCAACAACCTCTTCTTCAGTCGGTGTTGCTTCGGCTTCCGCGTCTGATTCTATTGGGGCAGCGTTGTCATTCGACAGAATATCTTTCTTTTCGTTACCCATTCAATCTCTTCTCGCTTCTAAATCTAACAGTGTCTTTTAAATTTCTCGGTTGTTTACGGTGAATGCTAATCCCAACAAAATGAGGGCAACGACGCCCACAACCATCCACGTGACGCTGTCGCTCACAATTCCGGTGATGACGCCTTCAAAGACGAGGTCAACCAAGAATAAAAACAGCGCCATCACAATGGTTCCGATGGTTACGGCAGTGGTCAATGCCCGCGCTTCTTCTCGGGTGGGCCAAGTAACCTTTTTGATTTCCGCGCGAACAGCGTAATACTGTTCAACCAATGCGTTGGATTTCTTCTTTTCTGCGGTGGCAACCGAAGTTGCTCGTTTTGATTTTGCCATACCTTACTCCTCCGGCGGGATTTCTGTGTCTTTGATAGTCATCGAAAAGAGGGCAAGCAACAAATTTGGTTACTTTGCCCCCTTTTTTGTCATGAAATCCGTGCCAGATTGAATTGTGATTACCCAATCAGAGGCTTACTCAATAATTTTGGTGATGACACCGGCGCCGACGGTGCGTCCGCCTTCGCGG
>CAZMXX010000237.1:0-6413 GCA_964570315.1 uncultured Anaerolineaceae bacterium
GCGTTCAACCTTCAATTATGAATAGAAACCGCCTCTGTTCGCGCAAATATAAGGTCACAAAGAAAAAAAGTGGGAAACAAAGAAAAACTTGGCTTGCTTTGCGGCTTTGCGGTTCATTCCGGCACGGTGACCACTCACAATACTCAATGGGGAGACCACCAATTCTTGTGAAATTTGTGGCTGAAAACGGTCAATTGCGTAAGTTTTGATTTTAAAAAACTGATGCGCTGCTCTCCAGTATAATCAAACCGGCACAGACTGACAATCGGCGAATTGGCGCATTCGCCCGAAAACAACGTGCGTCAATTTGCCATTGCAGCAAATTTATGTGATGATTTGCCATCACACTTCATGGAGAAATTATGCTCGGCTATCTGTTCACCGGACTTTCATTTGGATTTTATGCGGCAGTCAGCCCCGGTCCGCTGCAAACGTTTCTGCTGGCGGAATCGCTGCAAAAAGGGTGGAAGCGCACCCTGCCGGCGGCGCTCGCGCCCCTGCTCAGCGATGTACCCATCGTGTCGCTGGTGCTGCTGGTGCTGACCCAAACGCCGGACGGGTTTCTCTCGGCGTTGCGGGTGGTTGGCGGCGGGTTCATTCTATTTTTGGCATGGGGAACATGGAAAACGGTACACACCGCGTCCGCCGCCCCCGAAACGGACACCCGTTTTGCCAATCAGAGCGTGTGGAAAGCGGCGATGATGAATCTGCTGAACCCCAATCCGTATATTTTTTGGAGTGTGGTGGGGGGTCCGATTTTGCTGGCGGGCTGGCGGCAATCGCCCGCGCAAGGGGTCAGTTTTATGGGGGGATTTTACAGTATGCTCATCGGCGGCTCGGCGGTGCTGATTGTGCTGTTTGCCACCGCGCGGAATCTCGGCGACCGGGCGACGCGCGGGCTGGCGCAAGTGTCGGCGGGAGTGCTGGCGCTGTTTGGGGCGTATCAGCTGTGGCAGGGCATCATCAATTTGTTATAACGCCCGTTTCCAACGCCAGAATGCGCTGCAAAATCGCCACTGCGGTGGCGTAGGATGAATCCATTCCGAAATAGAGCAGACTTTTGGAAAGCAGCGATTGCCGTTTGCTGTACGGGGTATCCGAAACGTAGTGCAGCACGCCCAAATCGTACGGCTGGTCGGCATACACCTTCACAATTTCGTTCACCGGGTAGCGTTTGGGCGAGATATTTTCGTACATCGCGCTGAGATACGGACCCGCTTCCATCTCAATATCAGTATATCCCTCTTTGTAAAATACATGCATAAATTGGCGATTCTGTAAAAACGTGCCGCGCACCGTCACCGCTTTTTGATTATCCAGCACCGTGCCGAAACTCAAATAGGGTGCGACATCGCCCGCGCAGAAACAATTGTTGAACAGATAGGTGTTCCGCGAATGTTCGTCATGCACCACGTTGGGAATCATCACATCGCCGACCCGCCCGTTGAGGGTGGCGGCTTTGCCCAAAACATATACCCCTTTCAACGCCCCCACATCGGCAGAAACATGCGCCAGAATTTCATATGCCGCCATACCCAACGGATAATCAATGTTCACAATCAGCGCATCGGAGTCTTTGAGCCGCCCCCAATCGACATGTGGCACATCGTGCAGACGCGCATCGAAGTGCGCGGGGTCGAGTTTGGCGAGTTCCACCACCTGCACGCCGACATCGAGGTTGAACGGGCGATACACGCTGTGAATCCCGTAGGTTTCTTCATGGGCGATTTTCTGCGTGAGGTGTGATGCCCCCGCGCTGTCCGCCAGATATTCCCGCAAAAGATAATAGAGCAAATTTTCCTGCTGCCCCCATTGCCGCGCGGGGGTGAGGCGTTCATATTCCGCCACCAGCCCTTCCGGGTTCGCCGTGTGCAGAAAATTGAGCAGTTCCGCTTCGATGCAGTGGGCATATCCGCCGAGCAGATTGGGCAAAGCGTGCATATTCGACGACACAAAATAGACCGGTCGGTCATGCACATTGGGGACGGCGCACGCCCGCATGGCGTGGTTCCACCAGCCCTGAATCGCCCGGCGGTAATCGGTGCGCGAACCGGCGAGCATTTTCAGGGCGAAGCGTTTTTCCGCGCGGGCAATGGTGGTCAGCCGCTCGACGGTCGCCTCGCCCCACATATGTTCCAGTTTGGAAAAATCGGCATCGTTTAATTCCAACGCTTGTTGAAAATCCGCCACTTCTGGCGCGGCGCGGCGCGTCAAACCGTATTGAATGAATTTCAGGTGCATTTTGTTCCATTCAATCTGAAACGTGGTGAGCATCGGCACCAAATCGTCCACATCGGAAATACTGTTGATGAAGACCGCCAGCGTTTCCTGCCCGTCGAAAAACATTTTGCGCCGTCGCGCCCGCGCTTTCACCACCGACCATGATTCGATGTCGGTGTATCCGCGGCGAGCAAAAACTTCCGCCGATTGCCCCAGCAGCACCAATCGCGTTTGGGTGATGCAGGGAGGCAACCGCAGCGCACTGTACACAAACGCCGAAATGTCGATGGCATCGCTGTTTGCGCCCTGATGCAAACTGGCGTTCATACCGGAATGGCTCTCTTCCAGCGAACGAACTTGCACCTCGCCACTGGAGCGCAGCAGCGAATAATAGGTGCGCATGTACAGATCAATATCTTCATTGCTGGCAACAGGAATGGCGCGATCCATGATGTCTCCTTTTCATCGGGCAGTAATTGTTACGTTACAACAGTTTACCCAAAAAGAGCATTCGCCGCAACACCGGAAGCCGCAGATGAGCATTGAATTTCCTCCCCGAACGCCGTGCGCTTTTTCCAGCGACGACCCGCGTTTTTGTAGATTTGGCGGCTCTGCTTTAAAATCAGTTGCACAAGCAACGATGCTTTCCCGACATAAGTTTAAATTCATAGCTGTTGGCTGGCTTAAGGCTACGCTCAAGGAGGTTTTATGGATACCATCCAATTGGCAGCCGGGTTTACCCCGTTGCCCCAACGCATTCGACGGTTGCTGGAACTGGCATACAATTTATGGTGGAGTTGGCATCCGGAAGCATGCGCACTGTTCCAGAAAATTGATGCCGACCTGTGGGAAGAAATCTACCACAACCCGGTGAAGTTTTTGCGGGAAGTGCGACAATCGGATTTGGATGCCGCCGCGCAGGACGCCGAATTTTTGCGGGCATACCATGCCGTCCTCGCCGATTTTGACGCTTATCAGGTTTTCGACAAAACGTGGTTTCATCGGCAATTCCCTGACGAAAAAGAGAAACAAATCGCCTATTTTTCCGCAGAATTCGGATTGCATGAAAGTTTGCCCATCTACTCCGGCGGTTTGGGCATCCTCTCCGGCGACCACACCAAAGAAGCGAGTGATTTGGGCGTGCCGTTGGTTGGAGTGGGTTTTTTGTATCCGCAGGGATATTTCAAACAGGTCATCACCGCCGATGGCTCACAGGAAGCCATTTACCAAAAAGTACGCTTCACCGAAGTGCCCGCCCTGCCCGCGTATGATGCCAAAGGGAAAGAAGTTGTGGTTGCGGTCGGGTTGCCGGGGCGAACGGTGTACGCCAAAGTATGGCGCATTCAGGTGGGGAACGTCTCCCTGTATCTGATGGACACCGACATCCATCCCAACGCCCCCGCCGACCGCGAACTTTCGGCGCGACTGTATGGCGGCGATCAGGAAATGCGCCTCGCGCAGGAAATGGTGCTCGGCATTGGCGGCGTACGTGCGCTGCGCAAATTGGGACACCTCCCCACCATTTACCATATGAATGAGGGGCATTCCGCGTTTTTGGTGCTGGAACGCATCCGGGAATATGTCGCCGCCGGAAAATCCTTTGAAGAAGCCGCCGATTTGGTGCGCAAAACGTCCGTCTTCACCACCCACACCCCCGTTCCCGCCGGACATGATGCCTTTCCGTTCCAGATGATGGAGAAATTCTTCGACGGATTCTGGGATTCAATGAATATTTCCAAAGATGAATTTTTGGAAATGGCACGCCATGACCAGAGTTGGGGTCCCACATTCAGTATGACTGTGCTGGGCATGCGCTTCTCAAACAAACGGAACGGGGTGAGCAAACTGCACGGCGAAGTCTCGCGCCAAATGTGGCACTGGCTCTGGCCCGAAGGGAGCATCCAAGATACCCCCATCAGCTATGTGACCAACGGCATCCACACCGAAAGCTGGCTCGCGCCGGAGATGAAGGCGATTTTCGACCGGCTGCTGGGCAAAGATTGGGTGCTGCACATTGACGATGCCGCCATGTGGGACGCGCTCGACCAGCTTTCCAATGCCGAGTTGTGGGATGTGCGCAACCGGCTGCGGGCAAAAATGCTTAATTTCGTGCGGATGCGCACCCGCGCCCGATTGGCTCGGCTGGAAGCAGACAAAAGCCAGTTGGATGCCACCTATCAGCTCTTGAACAACAATGCGCTCACCATCGGCTTTGCCCGCCGCTTCGCCACCTACAAACGCGCCACCATCCTCTTCACCGATACGGAACGGCTGAAGCGCATCATCCACACCGCCGGACGCCCCGTGCAATTCGTGTTCGCCGGGAAAGCACACCCGCGCGATGAACCGGGCAAAAATTTCATCCGTGAGGTATATCACCGCTCTTTTGAAGCCGGGCTGGCGGGGCACATCATTTTTGTGGAAGATTACGACATCAATGTGGCGCGTTATCTGGTTTCCGGGGTGGATGTGTGGCTCAACACGCCGCGCCGCCCGCATGAAGCCAGCGGAACCAGCGGGCAAAAAGCGGGATTGAACGGGATTCCGAATCTCAGCATCAGCGACGGCTGGTGGCCCGAAGCGTACAACGGCAAAAACGGCTGGGTCATCGGCACGGATGAAGAATCCGACAACCACCGCGACGCCAATTATCTGTATGAATTGTTGGAGAATGAGGTTGTGCCACGCTTTTACGACCGCAATGAAGTGGGCATCCCCGAAGGATGGACGGCAATGATGCGGGAATCCATCAAAACCGTCGCGCCGCAATTCAGCATGACCCGCATGCTCAAAGATTATTCCACCGAACTGTACGTGCCTTTGCTGAAAGACGCGAAATAAACGATTTCCATCAATCAAATCAAGCCACTACCCAAAAATCCTCCCCAAAAATTGAGGGAGGATTTTTTATTGCCGGCGCAAACCGCGTTCGTCCCATTGCAACGGTGTGATGGTCGCTTCGGGGGCGGCAATGTGCGCCAACAATGTCTGCATCGGCGCGGCATTGCCGGTAGAGAAAAACCGATGCGTCACCGCACCCCCCGCCGCCCGCGCGGAATGGGCATCCAACACCCGCCGAACCTGCCGCGCCACCGCTTCCGCCGGGTCAATCAGCGTGATGCCGTCTCCCAAAAAACGGCGCATCTGCGGCATCAGAAACGGATAATGCGTGCAACCCAACACAATTTGGTCAACATTGGCGGCAACCAGCGGCGAAAGATATTCCGCCAGCAACGCCTCCGTTTCCGCGCCGGAAAGCGCGCCGCGTTCCACCGCATCCACCAGCCCGTGCGCCACTTGCGAGTGCACTGTCACGTGGTTGGCGTATGTTTCGCGGGTGTGATGAAACAGCTCGCCGCGCAACGTTCCGGTTGTTGCCAGCACCCCGACGTGCCCGGTGCGCGTGGCGCGAGCCGCCGGTTTGACAGCCGGTTCCATGCCGATGAACGGCACATCGAATTTCCCCCGCAACGCGGAGAGCGCCGCCGCGCTGGCGGTATTGCACGCCACCACAATCGCTTTCGCGCCTTCCGCCAGCAAAAACTCGGTGATGCCCGTCGCCAGCGCCTCAATCTCCCGCGCGGATTTGGGTCCATACGGGCAATTGACGCTATCCGCCACATACAGCGTGCTTTCATTCGGCAACAGCGACACAATTTGCCGCCAGACGGTCAGCCCGCCCACCCCGGAATCAAACACCCCAATCGGACGATTATTTCCCGCGCTCATGGTCGCCATTGAGCCGGCACGCCTCCACAAACGCCGCGAAGAGACGGCGCGCGGGGTCATCGGTCACCAATTCTTCCGGATGCCACTGCACCCCGATGCAAAACGGGTTTTCCGGCAGTTCAATCGCTTCCGGCAACCCGTCTTCCGCATACCCCACAATTTGAAATTGGTTATTAATGGTTTTCAAGCCTTGATGGTGCAGACTGTTCACGACGCAGGCACTTTTCCCCGTAATTTTCGCCAATTGCGAATCGGGATTGAGTGAAACCTGATGGGCGCGATAGTTGCGGGGCCAATCCCCTTTTACGGGCAGGTAATCGTGCCGGTTTGCCTGCGGAACCTGCGTGGCGATATTCTGATGCAACGAGCCACCGGCGGCAACCGTCATCACCTGAAACCCCCGGCAGATGCCCAGCACCGGCTTTTTCTCGGCGATAGCCCAGCGGGCGAGCGTAATTTCCACC
>CAZMXX010000238.1:0-6406 GCA_964570315.1 uncultured Anaerolineaceae bacterium
CAATGAGCACTGCGGGCAGCGTCCGGCTAAGGTGTACTGTTTTTTTTGCGGATGACAGGATGGTCACTGCCGCCGGATGGTCTGACATTCGTAATTCACCCTTCGCAATTCGTAACTTGGAATTGCTTGTGCTAAAATAGCGTGCTTATGAATGATATACTCGCTTTCCCGCTGCTTCCAACCCTGCTCTTTTTTACGGGGGCGCTCATTCTGCTGATTTGGGAGCAATTACAATCTTATATACCCGCATTCACGACAGCGCGCAAATCACATGTGGGGCTGGCGGTTGCGGTGCTGGTATTTTTGGTGCTGGGGGTGCGGATTGCGCTCCGGCTCACCGATGGTTTTGCCGCTCCCCCCACCGTCATTGCCCCGTGGGGCACGGGCGACGGGGTGACGGTGCGCATGGACGGGATGAGCACCGCGTTTCTGTTTGTGCCGGCGCTACTGTTGGCGGCGGGCTTCGGCGGGCGGCAATTTTTCAACCATGCCGCGCTGCTGGTGCTGGCGGGCGCGTCGGCGGCGGTTTTTGTGGCGGCAAACGGCATCGGGTTCAGCGATGCGCTGCTGCTGTTCGATGTCTTCGGCGCGCTGTTTTGGCTGCGCCAAAAACACCCCTCGCTGGCACTGGCGCGATTGCTGCTTTCGGTGTTCACCACCGGCACCTTGATGCTGGCGGCTCTGCCCGCCATCGCCGAAGCGGGCACATATTTGTTCACCATCGGTTTGTGGCTGCGGCTGACCGTCTTCCCCTTCGCGGAAATCACCGTCTGGGGGAAACGGAACACCATCTCTGCCGAAGCAATGGTCTGGACGGCGTTGAGCACTGCCACCGGCGTATATATGGCGGCGCGATTTTTGCGCCTCCCCGCCCCGCTCTCGGTGCAGGTGCTGGTGGGCGTGGTGACGGTGTTCAACGCGGCGTTGGTGTGGTTGAGCAAACGCGAATCCACCGCCACCAAATTGCTGCGTATGAGCGTCACTCAACCGGGGTTGATTCTTCTGTTCGCGCCGGTGACCGCCAGTGTGGCAATTGCGCTGGGGTTGGGATACACCCTCGCGCTCGGTGCGCTGTGGTTTTCCCCAAAAATCGGCAAACCGAATTTTCTGGAGCGGCATTGGCTGTGGATATATGCCGCGCCGGTGCTGGCAACCATCACCATCGTCGGTTTTCCGTTCACCTTCGGGTGGATGGCGCATTTAAAATTATACACTCAACTTTTGCAATCGAACCGCATGGGTATTTTGGCGTTGGTGGTGCTGGCAGAGGGGCTCGCCTTTTCGGCACTCTATCATTACTGGCGCGATTTGCTGGCGGGCAACGACCCGCGCGAAACGGCGTTGCTGACGGCATTGGTGGTCACCATCCCTTTTTTGCTGCCGGGGGTGGCGGGCATCACCTTCAACATCATCACCGGCATCCCGTTTGAAGGTTTGAGCAGTCCGCTGGTTTCCACCGTGCTGTTGAATCTGGCGCTGGTGTGGGGCATCGCGGCGATTGCCGGATACGGGCAATCGTGGCTCATTCGCCGGTTGGCGCTCTCGCCCACGGTAATTGATGCAATTTTGCAGTTGGATTGGTTGTGGCAAACTGTTCGCCCGTGGTGGCGCGCCGGAGAAAACGGCGTTTTGCGGCTCAAAGCGGTGTTTGAAGGGACACACTATCTGGGTTGGGCATTTCTATTGACTCTGGTTGGAATTTTGGTGGTGATTTTACAGTGAACATTCCCTCACTCGCCGATATTTTCACATGGCTCATCGGCGTTCCCATTGAATATACCACGCTGATATTCTTTCTCACGGGGAGTATTTTGCTGCTGGCGCACGATTGGCGCGTCTCCGTGCTGGCGCTGGTGGGGCAATATCTGACTATGGGCGCGGCGCTGGTTTATCTGGTCAAACCGGAAATCGCCGCCGCCAAAGTGCTGGTCGGGCTTTTCATCGGGCTGATGCTCTATCTTTCGGCGCGGCAAGCCGGATGGCGACAGCAACTCGCCCGGTCTGCGCACCCCCTGAGGGCGCTGGTGGGCACACCCGGTGGCGCGGCATTCCCCCCCGGCAGAGTCTTTCGGCTGGTGGTCACACTGCTGCTGATGGTCACCGCCATTTCGCTGGGGCAATCGTACCCCATCGGCGATTTACCCAACGCCGCTGGCATCGCCGTTTATTGGCTGGCGCTGGTCGGGCTGACCCTGTTGATTCTGTCGGAAAACCCGTTGAAAGTCGGACAGGGCTTGCTCACCGCCATCACCGGGTTTGAACTGTGGTACACCACGCTGGAAGGCAGTCTGCTGGTGGTGGGATTGTGGGGCGTGGTCAATTTACTTCTGGCGCTGGCAGTCGGCTATCTGGCAATCATTCGCGGCGGAGAGTTGGAGGAAGATTTTTGAGCGGTGAATTCTCGTCCGGGATGGTCTTCGCCATCCCCCTGATTTTCATACCTGTCATCTATCTTTTGCGCCGCTGGTGGGTGGGCGGCTGGCTGGCGATTCTGCTCGCACTTTCGACCGCCTTTCTGGTCACCCGTTATGCCCCCACCGAACCCGTCAATCTGTTCGGGCGCACGCTCGTCACCGATGCCCTGTGGACAAACACCGTCACCCTGCTTTTTCTGGCGCTGGCGGGATTGTTCACCCTGTCGCTCAGTGTGCCGCAGGGCTGGACCTTCTATCCGGTGGGACTGGCGGTGATTGCCACGGTGAGTCTGGCGCTGGCAGTGCCGCATCCGGGCATTGCCGCGCTGTTGGTGGAAATTGCCGTGCTGCTGACCATCTTCGTCATTCAGGGGGGGAGACTTGGGTCGGTGCGGGCGGCACAACGATTTTTGGTGATGTTCACCCTCGCCGTGCCCCTCTTTCTGCTGGTTGCCCGCCACCTCGATGCGTTTCATGATAATTTTGACGACCCCGCTTTTCTGGCGCAAATTGCGCTCCTGTCCGCCGGCGGCTTCGCGCTGTGGCTCGGCATCGCGCCCCTGCACGGCTGGATTAGCGCCATCGCCCGCGAGGCGCAACCGGGCATCGCCGCATTTTCATTCATCGTTTTCCCCACCGCCGCCATATTTCTGATGCTGCGCCTGCTGGAATCATCTCCGTGGCTCACCTCGGTGGCGCACACCCGCGACGTGCTGCTCTGGGGCGGCGCGCTCAGCGTGCTGGTGGGGGGAATTTTCGCCAGCGTGCAAATCTCGTTTTCTCCGCTGATGGGCTATGCCGTCCTCTTTGATTTGGGCACGCTGGTGATGGCGTTCGGGCTGCAAAACCGAATGGGAATTGCCGCCATTCTGTTCGGGCTGGCAGGGCGAATGGTGGCGCTGGTGCTGTTGGGCAACACCACCGCCATCCTGAACCACGCCGCGCGCACCGAATCGTTTGCCGCAATGCGCGGGCTGGGGCGAAAATTCCCCGTCGCCACCGCCGGGCTGATGATCGGCGCGGCGACGCTCGCCGGCGCACCACTCACGGCGGGTTTCATCACCCGCTGGCTCACAGTGCAATCTCTCGCTCCGCTGGACACCCGTTTGCCGTTGCTGTTGCTGATTGGTAGTCTGGGCGTCACCATCGGCTATGTGCGCGGGCTGTGGGCGCTCATCGCCATACCGGAAAAAGGGAGCGTCATCGCCACGCCCCCCGTAATGAGCCTCAACCGCGCGGTCATCATCATTTTATGCGGGGTGAGTCTATGGTGGGGTTTATTCCCCGAAAAACTCCTGACGCTGGCGCAAACACTGGCGCGAGGGGTGTTTTAGTTTTCAGTGGTCAGCCGTTGGCTATCAGCTTTCAGCTAAAACCGAATGCCGAAAACCACGTTCAAAGGAGGAGTAATCATGCAAAAAATCGTTGAGTGTGTTCCCAATTTCAGCGAAGGACGCCGCCCGGAGGTGGTGCAGAAAATTGTCGATGCCATCGCCGCGGTGGACGGGGTGAAAATCCTCGATTTTTCATCGGACGCCGACCACAACCGCAGTGTGGTGACCTTTGTCGCGCCGCCGGAAACGGTGGGCGAAGCGGCATTCGCCGGGATAGCCAAAGCCGCCGCGCTGATTGACATGACCCAACACAGCGGCGGGCATCCCCGCATGGGGGCGACGGATGTGTGCCCCTTCATCCCCATCAAAGGGGTGACGATGGATGAATGTGTGGCAATTGCCAAAGCCGTCGGGCAACGGGTGGGAGATGAACTCGGCATTCCGGTGTATCTGTATGAGAAAGCCGCCACCCGCCCGGAACGGGAAAATCTGGCGAAGGTGCGGAAAGGGCAATATGAGGGCATCCGCGACACCATCGCCACCGACCCCGCCCGCACCCCCGATTTCGGTCCCGCGAAAATGGGCACGGCGGGCGCAACCGCCATCGGCGCGCGCCAGTTTCTCGTCGCTTTCAATGTTTATTTGAACACCGACAATGTGGAAATTGCCCAAAAAATCGGGAAGGCAGTGCGCCATTCCGGCGGCGGATTGCGTTTCGTCAAGGCGATGGGGCTGTCTGTGGACGGCAAAGCGCAGGTGAGCATGAACCTCACCGATTTCACCCGCACCCCGATTTTCCGGGTGGTGGAGATGATTCGCCGCGAAGCCGCGCGGTATGGCGTGGGCATCGCCTCAAGCGAATTAATCGGCTTGATTCCCCAGCAGGCGCTCATCGACGCTGCCGTGTGGTATCTGCAATTGGACGGTTTTTCGCCGGAGCAGGTGCTGGAAAACCGGCTAACGGGCGAATAGCTCCCGCAACTTCCCCAAAACGCGCTTTCCGTGATGGTTGGCGCGTTTTTTCATTTGACGTATTCCCGCTTCTGCCTACACTTTCTATCATCAATTTAGCCACTGTAACCCATCTTACGGCATTCACGCGCCATTTGCGATACGATAGCCCCATCGTGCCGCAAAGCACCGCCTCATCTCAATTTTCATCCACCGTGGAGGAATCAATGAATTATCCCATGCACCCCGATTTGAAAATCGGCAACAAATTTCCCAATTTCACCCTGCCCGACCACACCGGGAAAAAGCAACAACTCTCGAAATTGTTGCGCGGTTTTCCCGGCGTGCTGATTTTCAGCCGGGGCTATTATTGCCCCAAAGACCGGCGACAGCACACAAATTATGTCACCCATCTGCAACCGGAATTTCGGGTGAATTATTGCAAAATGATCACCGTTTCAGTGGATGACCCGATGAACGCCAACGAAATGCGGGACGCGCTCGGCGCGGATTGGACTTTTTTGCTCGATACCGACCGCACGCTGTTGCACGAATTGGAAATGACCGACACCACCGACCCCATCCATGGGGAGGTGTTCATCCCCTATACATTCATTCTGGATAGAGACCGCACCATCTACAAAATTTATAACGGTTGGTGGTTTCTGGGACGCCCAACTGTCGAAGAGATTCGCATGGATTTGCGCGTGCTGATGAGCCGCCGCCCGGACTGGGTTTATCATCGAAAGTGAGCCGTCGTGCCCGCCACAACCACTGCCCCGCAACAAAATTTTCCGCCACCGCTGATACGGATATTTGAGACCCCCGCCGCACTTGGGCGCGCCGCCGCGCGAGACATCGCTGCCTGCGCCGCCGAAGCCATCGCCGCGCGGGGACGGTTCACCGTCGCCATTTCGGGCGGCTCGCTGCCGACACTGGTTTTCCCCGCGCTCATCGCCGCCGTGCCGCACCATCAATGGGCGGGATGGCACGTTTTTTGGGCGGATGAGCGAATGGTTCCCCCCACCCATGCCGACAGCAATTTTCGGCTGGCGCGGGAAACGCTGCTCGACCGTGTGCCCATTCCGCCGGAACAGATTTTTCCGCTCGACACCGCCCTGCCCGCCACAGAAGCCGCTCGAAAATACCAAAGAATCATCGAAACGACGGTGGGCAATCCCCCAAAATTTGACGCGATTTTGCTGGGCATGGGACCCGACGGTCACACGGCGTCCCTTTTTCCGGGGCATCCGTTGTTGGCGGAAACCGCCCGCCGGGTCGCGCCGGTCTTCGATTCGCCGAAACCGCCGCCGGAACGGGTGACGCTCACCCTGCCGGAACTGAATCGCGCCCGTTGCGTCTTTTTCATTGTGACCGGCGCCGGCAAAGCCGACATCCTGCCGCGCGTGCTGTCGCCGTCGCCCAATGAAACGCCATTGCCCGCGGCGATGGTTCATCCCCCGAAAAACGCCGTGCGGTGGTATCTGGATGCCGCCGCAGCGGGGAAAATATAGTTTTCAGTAGTCAGCTATCGGTTTTTAGTTTTCAGTTTTCAGTTTTTGGTTTTCAGATAACTGACAACCGAAAACCAATAGCTGACTGCTGACAACTGACCACCAAAAACTGATAACCAACCACTGACCACCAAAAGCCAAAAAAGCGATACGGTGAAATGTCAAGTAGCAGAAAGTAGGTTTAGAGGGTGAA
>CAZMXX010000239.1:0-6391 GCA_964570315.1 uncultured Anaerolineaceae bacterium
CGAACGCAAAAATGATGGCAACCGCAAGGTAAACGATAAGTGCGCAGACTAACACTGCATGCAGCAGACCGGCTCCGTCTGCGGCTCTTGCGAGCCGCCCTTTTTTACCCGCCACCACCTTTCAAAAACCCCCGAGTTTCAACCCGGAAATGAATTTCCCGATATATTTGGGAACTGTGGTAAATTTCCCTCAATTCCGCCTGCAAGTTGAAATACCTCCAAAAACCTCCGCGCCGCTTGACAATTTTTCCAACCTCCCTGAAAATAGAGGAACATCCGCCCGCCTTTTTTACCCTGATACATCCTGACCGATAAACTTTTATGGTGAACGGTGCCAATGTTAGGCATAAATATACATTTCAAAACCCCTTACCGTTGAGGCAATAATGTGAATAGTATTTTCTCAAACACCAATTTACGAAGTGATTTTTTGGGTTGGGAACTTGAAAAAGCTGGCAGAAATACTGACGTACATATCGCTGTTGCCTTTTTCACTGAGTACAATCTGATAAAAAAGTTAGTGGATAATGGTTGTACTGTACGGCTAATTGTTCGTTTAGGTTTTCCGACAAACCCACACAGTCTACAAAATATACTCCATTTGAAAAACGTATATATTCGATACTTTACTGCTCATTCTTTTCACCCCAAACTTTATGTTTTTACAGGTAAAATAGCGTTTGTTGGGTCATCTAATCTAACTGATTCTGGGTTAATATCGAATCAGGAAATTAATGTTGCAATAGATAACGAAAATCCCGCATTTGAAGCTCTGGAGGAGGTATTCTCAGAATATTGGGAACAAGCTGCACCATTGACAAAGGACACATTAGAAAACTATTTAAAAATAACTTCTGCGGTCTCGTCTGAAATAGATAAGTTGAACCGTCAAGCTCAGAAAGACGTTGAAGAAGGAATTGGTAAAGTTGAATTTTCAAATATCAAGCGCGGTAATAATGATAAGAAGCTGCAATCTAAGCTTATCAGCGACATACTTTTAAAGCGGTATCAACTATTTTTAGGCGAGTTCAAAAATTTGAGCGAGGTGTATAAGTCCGTCGGAAAGCGAAAATTACCGGAGAGCACCTTGCCACTTAGAATAGAGATAGATCAATTCTTGAGTTGGATAAGAGAAGAAAAAGCCTATGGGGAATTATGCAAAGAAGCGCCTCGAAGACGTGAAAAAGAATTAGATGATTTTGTGGTGGAATATATCAACGAATTTTTAGCAAGCGAATACGAATACATAGATTATCTCGCCAATGAACAATTTCCAACCATCAACGCTAATCTATCCTCGGCAGAAGTTATTGAAGCTTGGACAGAGAATACAGCAACCGAAACAGTTTTAATTGTTCACGCTTTTGCATCAAGAGCACGATATTTCGGTGGAAAGAGTCCAATGGTTAGGCGTTTTATTGATGATAACGGGCTAGACAAAATAAAGAAAACCTTCAAGTATCTATTGTTTGGTCGGGGTGAATTTACCCATAGAATAGGCGTTTGTGTTACTGACCCAAAATACAAATTAAAGCATTTTGGACAAAGTTGTATTCAAGAAATATATGGCTGGGCTAATGATGCGGATATACCAATCTGCAATGAAAGAACCTTTAAAAGTATGCAATGGCTTGGTTATGGAGAAATGTAGACGCAGCGGTGCTCCCAACATCCCCCCTCAACAACTGAGCCGCCCGACGCCGATGTTCCGTCTCAAAGCGGGACGCCGGTGACCGCCGCGACATACGTCCGCAGGGCGTTCATCCCTCCCAGCAGAACGATTGCCCCCGCCAACCCCATGACCAGCGGCAGAAGCACCGCTCGCCCCGTCCGTGCCGAGGCTTCCCGCCCCAGAATTATCAGCGCGAAAACCGAATTTATCAGCGCCAGCATCACCAGCACGCCGAAGGTGCTGAAAAATGCCAACGGCAGGTACAAAGCCGCCGGATGCCACAGCACCAGCGCCACCACCCCCGCCCCGCCGAGCATGAACCCTCCCAGCTCTTTGAAATTCCGAATGACGGGGGTCGAATTCCCCGCCGCCGGATGCCACCAACTTTCGTTGACCAGCGGCATCAACAGCGCAATCATCGCCAGCCCGTGAAATGCGCCCGTTGTCAGCCGCAGCCAGTTTTGCGGTTCATACAGATGCGGCGCGCCGGGAATATCCCACAAAAACGAATTGACGCCATCCGCAATCATCACCGCTATAAAACCCAAAAGCACCGCCAGCACCGGCAAAGGCGACCACTGCACGGAACGCCATCGCCCCAGCAGGAAAAAGCCCGCCAGCCCCATCATTGCCCCCAAATAGATGCCCGTGCATCGGGCGCACAACGGCAGTTGATGTCCGCCCACAATGAAGGAATGACCGGGCAGTTGATGGCACACGCCACGCCCCACAAAAACCATTTTGCCATCAAAGCCAACGGGGGGATAAAAGAGAAACAGCGTCACAATCAGCAGAGATGACACCGCCAGCACGCGGGTCATCCACCGCCGCCGCGACTCAACCGGCGAGCGCGTCATCGGGGGTCGCCTCCAACAGTGGTTGCGCCGCCAACGCCGCCCCGACGATACCCGCTTCGTTGCGCAACTCGGCAGCCACAACCGGCGCGCGGCGTTTCAACTGCGCGGAAAAATGCTCGAATTTTTTGCTCACTCCGCCGCCGATGATGAACAAATCGGGCGAAAAGAGACGCTCCAGCATCGCCAGATATTTGTCCACCCGTTTCCCCCACTTCTTCCAACTCAATCCCTCAACTTTGCGGATGCGGTCGGAGGCGAAATCTTCCGCATCCATGCCCCGCATTTCCAGATGCCCCAGTTCGGTATTGGGGACGAGCACGCCATCCACAAAAATGACGCTGCCAATCCCCGTGCCGAGCGTGAGCAGCATCACCGTGCCGCGCCGGTCTTTCCCCGCGCCGAAGGAAACTTCGGCGATACCGGCGGCGTCGGCGTCATTCAGCACCACCACCGGGCAGCCGGTGGCTGCGGCGAGCAATTGTCGGGCGGGTGCGCCAATCCACTTTTTGGAAACATTCGCCGCGCTGAGGGTGATGCCGTTCTGCACCACCGCCGGAAAAGTGATGCCGATGGGCGCGTGCCAATCGAAATGGCGGGCGACCTCCGCCACAACTTTGCTCACCGCCTTTGGAGTGGCGGGCTGGGGCGTTGGCAGGCGGAAGCGTTCCGCCGTGAGCCGCCCGGTGGCAATGTCCACCGGCGCGCCTTTTATGCCCGACCCGCCAATATCAATACCCAGAATTTCCATTTGCCAGTTCCTCCGTGTAATTTGTGGTATAATGATATTGCTTGACCTGAAACTTGAGACCTGAAACTTGAAACTATTGAGGTGCAGTATGTCCGAGCCACTCCGGTTGAATGATACAGAGAAGCGGACGCTATTGCAAATTGCTCGAAATTCACTGGCGGCGTTTCTGGCAGGGCAGCCGATGCCCCCGCCGCCGAAAAACCTGTCGCCCGCATTGCAGGAAAAATGCGGCGCGTTTGTGACGCTGTGGGACAAACGCCACGCCCTGCGCGGATGCATCGGGCAGGTGGAAGGTGTGCGCGCCCCGTTGCACCGCACGGTGGCGGAATGCGCCATCGCCGCCGCCAGCCGAGATTATCGTTTTCCGCCCGTCACCGCCGCCGAACTGCCCGACATCCGCATCGAAATCTCGGTGCTTTCCGTGCCGCAAAAGCTGAAAAATCCCGACGCGCTGGAAATCGGGCGGCACGGCATCATCATTCGCCTGAAAAATGCGCCGCGCCCCACCGGCTTGTTGCTGCCCCAAGTTGCCACCGAGCGCGGTTGGAATCGGCGGGAATTTCTGGAGGCGGTCTGCCAAAAAGCGCATCTCCCGCCGGATGCATGGCGCAATGCCGATTTATACGTTTTTGAAACCGATACTTTTGAAGAACCCAATCACTGACAACGCCCAAACAGGAACGCTTCTATGAAAAACACGCTGCCCATCCGTGCCGCCATGTTCGATTTTGACGGCACCATCTCTCTCATCCGCGCCGGTTGGCAAGGGCTGATGGCGACACTGATGCTCGACGCCCTGCGCGCAACCCCCACCCTCGAAACAGATGAACAATTGGCGGAAACGGTTGCCGCGCTGATTGCCCGCACCACCGGACAACCCACCATCACCCAAATGGCAACACTGGGCGAAGAGGTGGCAAAGCGGGGCGGCTCGCCCGCCGAACCCGCCACCTACAAGCGACAATACCTCCGCACGCTGTCGAAAGTTTCCGCCGAGCGCACCGCCGCGCTGAAAAACGGAAACGCCACCCCCGACGCGCTGATGGTTCCGGGCGTGGCGGCGTTTTTGGCGGCACTCCACGCGCGCGGGGTGGTCTGCTATCTGGCATCCGGCACGGATGAACCGATGGTACGGCGTGAAGCCGCGCTCTTGGGCGTGGCGGATTATTTTGCGGGCATTTTCGGCGCGCGAGATGACGACCGGCATCTCTCCAAACGGGATGTGGTGACACACATTTTGCGGAAGCACCATCTGCGGGGCGATGAATTGGTCGCCATCGGTGACGGACCCGTGGAAATTCTCGCCGCGAAAGAGGCGGGGGCGCACACACTCGGCATCGCCTGCGACGAAACCGCCGGACGGGGTCTCGACCCCCAAAAACGCCGCCAACTGCTCGCCTGTGGCGCGGAAATCGTCATCGCTGATTTTTCCCAACCTGATACCCTGCCCGCTTGGTTGGGCTTGAAAGGAGACCGTGAAACCCGATGAAACCTTATCCCAAATTTGACCGCAGCAAATTGACCCTGAAACCGCTGGCTGAACGCCGGCACGATATGACCTTCGCCGATATTCTGCCTTTGGACGCGCAAGTCCCCGCGCACAACGACCCGAATATGGAAACCATCGCCGCGCGGATGACCCATGCCCGCCGCACCGACCGCCCGGTGATTCTGATGATGGGCGCACATGTCATCAAAACGGGGTTGTCGCGGTTTGTGATTGATATGATGGAACGGGGCATCATCACCCATATTGCCATGAACGGCGCGGGTCCCATCCACGATTTTGAGATGGCGAAAATCGGCGCAACCACCGAGAGTGTGGCGCGCTACATCCAAGCGGGAGAATTCGGATTGTGGCGCGAAACGGGTGACATCAACCGAATTGTGGCGGAGGCAGTGCGCGACGGCATCGGCTATGGGGAAGGCGTGGGGCGCGCGGTGGCAACGAGCGACTTCCCCCACCGCGAGGTGAGCATTCTGGCGCAAGCATTCCGCATGCGCGTGCCGGTCACGGTGCACATCGGCATCGGATACGACATCATCCATGAGCATCCCAATTGTGATGGCGGTGCGCTGGGCGCGGCATCATATCACGATTTTCTGGTTTTCGCGCACACCGTCTCGCAGTTGGAGGGAGGCGTGCTGCTGAATTTCGGCACGTCAGTGATGGGACCTGAAGTGTACCTCAAGGCGCTGTCCATGTCGCGCAACGTGGCGCGGCAATCGGGCGCGGAGATTCGGCACTTCACCACCGCCGTCTTCGACTTGCTCCCCCTCGCCGATGATGCCGTCCACACCGAAGCGCCAAAGTCCGATTATCGCTATTATTTCCGCCCGTACAAAACTATTTTGGTGCGCACCGTCGCAGACGGCGGCGAAAGTTTTTACATTCGCGGCGACCATCGCGCCACCCTGACCACCCTGTATCACCATTTGTTGCCCCATTTTCCGCATCCCTCAGATTGATGTAGAATGTGCGGGAACCGTGTCGGCTCATTTATCAACCCTCATCCATAATGGTCTGTTTTTGCAATGAAGAAAAAACGCTTCGAAGCCATCCTATCTCAATTTTCCCAAAAGCGCGTGCTGGTGCTGGGTGATTTTTTTCTGGATGAATATCTCCTGCTCGACAGCACCCTGAGCGAAACCTCGCTGGAAACGGGGCTGGAGGCGTTTCAGGTGGTTGAACGGCGCATCTCCCCCGGTGGCGCGGGCACGGTGGCGGCGAACCTGCGCGCGCTCGGCGCGGAAGTGGCGGTGCTGGGCATCACCGGCGACGACGGACACGGGCTGGAACCGCGGCGGGAACTGTCCCGCTGCGGGGCAGATATTGCCGACCTGCTCATCGTCCCCCAATGCGTGACCCCCACTTACACCAAACCGATGCTGTATGAGCCGGATGGCTCCTTCCGCGAATTGAACCGGCTGGACATCAAAAATCGGCGGGCGATTCCGGCGGATGTGCCGTGCAAATTGGCGGCGCGATTGTGGAATTATGTCGCCACGATGGACGCCATTGTGGTGGGCGACCAAATGACGGAAGCCATCGGCGGGGTGGTGAACGGAAAAATTCGCGCCTCGCTGGAGGAAATCGGCAGAACGGAGCGGCGC
>CAZMXX010000240.1:0-6374 GCA_964570315.1 uncultured Anaerolineaceae bacterium
CGACGTCCAACGGGCTGCAGCTAAACACCTGTTTTGCACTGCCGGGCGGCCACCTGAGCGCGGCGTCGGGGCATGAACTAACAGTCCTAGCGGCGGGCATGAGCATGGCGCAACGCTTCAACTTTATCAATGCGCGGGGAGTGAATCATAAACTTGCGTTCAACACCCACACCACCGGCAGCAATTCGGCGGACGGTGATGGTACTGTTGATGCCACTGCCACCTTTTGCGATAACAACACCCTGGAAAACCTGCACGCGCTCATTTTTCCCTTCAACAATGCGGACATGAGCTTTGACGGTATCACCGACCAGAATGTCGGGCAGGTCTTCTTTCAAATTTTCAACTGATTTCAAAAGTTCAACTGCGTTAGCCATAATTCTCACTCTTAATTACAAAAGTTTCATCTACAAATCACAAAAATTGATTTTATCATGCGGGTGCGTTGTGCGCAAATGTCAGGCAGTGCCGTCGCTCAATCGTTTTTTGTAGATGGTTTTTCGGCGGTTGTTGTTTTCTCGGTGGCGGACTTTTCCGTCCCGGATTTCTCCGTGCCGTTTTTGGCTTTTTTGCCGTTCCCGTTGGTGTAACTTTTATTTCCGTTTTTATTGTCGGTCACATAAAAACCGGAACCTTTGAAAATAATCCCCACCGGGTTGATGACCCGTTGAATCGCCCCGCCACATTCCGGGCAGGTGGTCAGAGGGTCATCCGTGAAGCGTTGGCGAACATCAAAACGGTGGTCGCAGTGTTTACAAGCATATTGATAAGTTGGCATAGCGTGAATACTCCATCTTCCGAGAAAATAAAAGCCTTTCGTAACAAAATACACGGCGCTTTTCAAAGCAGGAATTTTACTCCAACTCCCGGCAACATGCAACTCAAAGACCTTAAAACGCCGCCTGCATTCATAAATACCACAAAAAGATAAATATGTGATAAACGAAACGTTAAAAATGCATTAGATTTTTTCGCCGCGTCCGAATATTCCTCAATTTGACTCTCTTCGCCGCAGAGGCTACCATAGCGTACAGAAATTTATAATATGAAGCAGGAACGATTATGGCTGTCAGAAAAATTTTATACGCAAGTGACCCGAAACTGCGCCAGAAAGCAAAGAAAGTGAAAGTTTTTGGTCCGCAACTGAAAAAACTCGCCAATGATATGATTGAAACCATGCATGAAGCGAACGGGGTCGGGCTTGCCGGTCCGCAGATTGGAGTGATGCAGCGCATTTTTGTGGCGGAAATCCCTGAAGAGGAAGATAATCCGCTCAGCGGCAAACCGTGGGTGATGATTAACCCGGAAATCGTCAAACGGACGGATGAAATGGAAGAAGGGCAGGAGGGATGCCTCTCTATTCCGGGATGGGTGGGGTTGGTCAACCGGCATTACGGCGTGGAAATCAGAGCGCGCACCGTCACCGGCAAACCGATAAAAATGAAAGTGACCGGATTTTTGGCGCGGGTGTTCCAGCATGAATATGACCATCTGGACGGCATTTTGTTCGTTGACCATATTTCCGACCCCGAAAAACTTTGGCGGTTGGAGGCGGAAGAAGATGAAGACGACGTCTACGTGTTTGATGAGATTGAATCGCTGACGGCATAAAGACGATATTCTTCCCTCAACCCAACCGATGTGCGCCCCCCGGTGTTTCTGTTCCCGGGAGAAGCAAGGTTGGGTTTTCTTTTTTCCTCCGCTCACTGAAAATGCATGAAAAAACGCAAAACCACAGCTTCCGCGCGTGAAGCCGTTGGACGAAACGCATCACCTATTTGGAACGTTATTTTGACACAGTTATACCATCGTGATAGAATGAACGACCGTGACGGATAAGTCACATTAATCCAAAATAAGGACATGGTAACGAGCGATGCCTGCTGATTATCTCCCCATATTGATAATGTTGGTTGTAGCCGCGCTGTTCGCCCTTGTGGCATTAATTGTCCCGTATTACATGGGTCCCCGCAATCCCTCCGCCTCAAAATCCGATACCTACGAATCCGGAAAACTCCCCTTCGGCACCGCCCGCCGACAAGTGCCGATCCATTACTACATGGTCGCCATGCTCTTTATGATGTTTGATATTGAGGTGATCTTCTTTTACCCGTGGGCAGTCATCTTCAAGCAATTGAAAATTTTCGGTTTGATTGAGATGGGCGTTTTTGTGGCGATTCTGCTGATTGGGTATGTCTATATTTGGAAAAAAGGAGCGCTGGAATGGGATTAGACCTCAATAAAGAGTTTTCGATAACCCCGGCTGCCCCGCAGGAAAAAGACGGAGCCATGGGCTTTGTGATGACAAACCTCTCGGAGTTGGTGGGGTGGGGGCGCAAATACTCACTGCACCCGCTGTTGTTTGGATTGGCATGCTGCGCCATCGAACAAATTTCGGCGGGGATGTCCCGTTTTGACATCGCCAGATTCGGCGCGGAGGTCTTTCGCGCCAGTCCCCGTCAGGCTGACCTCCTCATCATTTCCGGGCGAGTGAGTAACAAAATGGCGCCGGTGGTGCGCCGTCTGTATGACCAAATGCTGGAACCGAAATGGGTCATCGCAATGGGTGATTGCGCCTCTTGCGGCGGTCCCTTCAGTAATTACGCCATCGTGCAGGGTGTGGACAAAATCATCCCCGTGGATGTTTACGTGCCGGGATGCCCCCCTCGTCCGGAGGCGTTATTTTATGCCATCACGCGCTTGCAGGACAAAGTTCAGAAGTTTGGCATTGGTGAACGAAAAGGGTAATTCCACAACATATTTCAATTGTGTCGAGGACTGATGACTGACCTCACGTATGATAAACTCAAGGCAAATTTTCCGGACGCAGTGCTGGGAAAAGAAACATTTCGAGACGAAACGACCATCACGGTTGACGCCGCGCAACTTTTGAAAATATCGAAATTCCTGCGCGACGACCCTGAACTGCGCTTCAACCTGCTGTTGGATGTGTACGGGGTTGACCGCCGCGACTTGGGCGCTTCGCCGCGATTTGCAACCAGTTACGAGCTGTACTCCATCCCCCACAACCGCCGGGTGCGCATTGAAGCGCCGCTGGCAGACCCCGCCCAAAATGGCAAAAAAGATGCGCTGCCCGCCGTCGATTCGGTGACCGGGGTGTGGGGAACCGCCAATTGGCTGGAGCGTGAAACCTACGACCTGATGGGGATTGAATTCAAAGGGCATCCGTGGCTGCACCGAATTTTGCTCCCGCAAAACTGGGTGGGGCATCCCCTCCGCAAAGATTACCCCATCGGCGGCGAGCCGGTGAACTTCACCGCCGACCGCGACAATCCCCGTTTCGCCCATCTGGGCAAGCAAATTATGGATACGCCCACCTTCCACAGCGAGCTGGAAGATATGGACGCCGAAGGGCATCTGGTGGTCAACATGGGTCCCCAGCACCCGGCGACGCACGGCGTGTTGCGCCTCGCAGTGGAGCTGGACGGCGAGCGGGTCATCAGCTGCAAACCGGAAGTGGGTTATCTGCACTCCGGGTTCGAGAAAACGGGCGAATCGAAGCGGTACGAAAAGTTCATCCCCTATTGCGACCGGCTGGATTATGTTTCCACCATGAGCAACAATCTGGCGTATGTGCTGGCTGTTGAAAAACTGATGGACGTGGATGTGCCGAAGCACGCGCAATATGCCCGCGTCATTCTGGTGGAATTGCAGCGCATTGCCAGCCACATGGTCTGGCTGGGCACGCACGCCATGGACGTGAGCGGCACCATTCACGCCCTGCTGATGTACGCCTTCTACTGGCGCGAACAAATTTTGGACATCTTTGAAATGGTCTGCGGCGCACGGATGACCACCAGCTATTTCAGTGTCGGGGGATTGCGTTGGGCGCTGCCCGGCGCATTCGAAGATTCCGTGCGGCACTTCCTGAAGGGTTTCCCTGAGGTGATAAAAGATTTTGAAACCATGCTCACCGACAACCCCGTGTGGCGCGCCCGATTGGAAGGCGTGGGCGTTCTGACCGCCGAACAGGCGATTGACTTGGGCGTAACCGGTCCATTGTTGCGGGCGGCGGGCACAGGCTTCGACCTGCGCAAAGCGCAGCCCTATTCCAGCTACGATGAATTCGATTTTGATATTCCCACCGCCACCGAAGCCGACAGCTATGCCCGTTACAAAGTGCGCATGGCGGAACTGTGGCAGAGTATGCGCATCATTGAGCAGGGGTTGGCGAAACTGGGCAAAGGTCCCCATCGCACGGCTGACCGCAAAGTTGCCCTGCCCCCGCGCGAAGAAATTTCCACCAGCATGGAAGCCCTCATCCACCATTTCAAACTGGTGACGGAAGGGTACAAACCCCCGGTGGGGCGGCTGTATGGCATCGCTGAAAATCCCAAAGGCATTTTAGGCTTCGGAATCATCAGCGACGGCACAGCCAACCCGTACCGTCTGCGGGTGCGGGGTCCGTCATTCGTGAACCTGCAAGCCACCGACCTGATGGCGCGGCAGGGATTGTTGTCGGACATTGTGACGGTTGTGGGGTCTATTGACATTGTTTTGGGTGAAGTTGACCGGTAACCGGCAAAAAACAGTGCAGCATTCTAAATTATTCTGACGGAGCCATTATGTGGTCTGACGTTGAACAAAAAGAACTCGAAGAAATCCTGAAGAAATATCCGACCAAACGCTCGGCGCTGTTGCCCGCGCTGTATTTGGCGCAACGTGAAAAAAACTGGCTGGATGATGATGACATTCTGGCGGTGGCGGAAGCGTTGGATGTTCCCCTCACCGATGTGCAGGCGGTGATTGGGTTCTATACCCTCTTCCGCCGCGAGCCGACGGGCAAGCACATGATTCACGTTTGCACCGATTTGCCGTGTGCGTTGCGCGGTGCGGAAGACTTTTACGCGCGGCTCACCCAACGGCTCGGATTGCCGCCGGAGGGCGGCACTACCGCCGACGGGTTGTTCACGCTGGAAGCCGTGCCATGTTTGGCAGCGTGCGACAAAGCGCCGATGTGTCAGATTGATTTGCAGTATTATGAAAATTTGACCGATGAGATGATAGACACTGTGCTGGCGCAGTTCCGGGCGGAAGCACAGCAGGAATCTGGGGCATAAAAAGGATCGGTACATGGCGAACGAATACTTGAAAGAACACATTCTACTCCGGCACAAAGATATTCCCAATATCGGCGATATTGATGTGTATATGGCTGACAACGGGTATTTGGGCTTGAAAAAGGTGCTGGAATCCATGCCTCCGGCGGACGTGATTGAAACCGTCAAAGCCGCCGGATTGCGCGGACGTGGCGGCGCGGGCTTCCCGACGGGGGTAAAGTGGTCATTCATCCCCAAAGGTGCGAAGGACGTTTATATTGTGGTCAATGCCGATGAAAGCGAGCCCGGCACGTTCAAAGACCGCGAATTGATGGAATACAATCCCCATTTGGTGATTGAAGGGGCGGCGATTGCGGCGTACGCCGTCGGTGCGCACACCATTTACATTTACGGGCGCGGCGAATTCAAAGGACCCTTTGTCACTCTGCAAAAAGCCATCAATCAGGCGTATGAAAAAGGCATTTTGGGCGAAAATGCCATGGGCACCGATTACACCCTCGATTTGCATCTGCATTTGGGGGCAGGGGCGTACATCTGCGGGGAGGAAACCGCGCTGTTGAACAGTTTGGAAGGCTATCGCGGCTATCCGCGCTCGCGCCCGCCGTTTCCGGCGGTGGAAGGGCTGTACGCCAAACCCACCGTCATTAATAATGTAGAAACAATGGCAAACGTGCCCGGCATCATCCGCCACGGCGTGGAATGGTATCGCCAGTTTGGCACGGAGCGCAGCCCCGGCACGAAAGTCTTTTGTCTGAGCGGGCATATTAATCGCCCCGGAAATTATGAATTGCCGCTGGGTGCGCCCATCCGTTATTTGATTGAAGAGCTGGGCGGCGGCGTTCCCAATGGCAAAAAAGTGAAAGCCGTATTGCCGGCGGGGGAATCGTCGTTGATGATTCCGGCGGACAAATTGGACACCCCGATGGATTACGAGTCCATGGCAGCCATCAAATCTATGCTGGGGTCGGCTTCCTTCATTGTCATGGATGAAACGGTGGACATCGTTTGGGCGGCAGAAAAGATGATCCACTTCTTTGAGCACGAGAGTTGTGGAAAATGCAGCCCGTGCCGTGAGGGAACATTCTGGTTGTCGAAGGTCTATCATCGCATCCGCTCCGGTGAGGGGGCGATGGAGGACATTGACCTGTTGACCAAAATTGTTGACCAAATGACGGGTAACACGTTCTGCCCGCTGGGGGAATTTGCCACCAGCCCCGTCAAGGCGAGTTTGCTTCATTTCCGTGATGAGTACGAGCGGTATATTCAAAAATAGTTGGTTGTAGCGAACAAAAG
>CAZMXX010000241.1:0-6347 GCA_964570315.1 uncultured Anaerolineaceae bacterium
TTAAGAATGGGGGGGATGGTTTTCAGGTGTGCCCGGTTCGGCGCTGAAAACCAATGGTTAAAAGTTTAACAGGGCTACAAACAAAGCGCAAACAATTTTTTAGCTCTCATCACCCCCTTTCATCATGTTCCACAATTGCGGAGCCGGTTGATTCTCGGATGATAAGTTCTGGCGGTATGATTTCCGGTTCGATGTTTTCTTCGCCATTCATCAAGCTCAGTAGAATGCAAACGGACCGCTCACCCAGTTGATGGGTTGATTGCCTTACCGTCGTCAGTGCCGGATGGTAATATTTAGCCATTTCCAGATTATCAAAACCGACGACTGAAATATCACGGGGGACGTTAAGCCCCCGTTTTCTGATGGCGTTGATGACTCCGATAGCCGTCAAATCATTGAAGCAAAAAATGGCAGTGGGGGGCTGAGGCAAATCCAGCAATTGCGGGACTGCCTCTATCCCACTGATAATGGTTCCGCCACTTGCCACAATCAGCGATTCATCCACCGGGATGCCATATTCTTCCAATAGCATTTTGTAGCTGTGCAAACGTCCCAACCCATCCTTCGGTTGAAAAATGTGGGCTATACGGCGATGCCCAAGGCTAATCAGATGTTCAATCACTTGCCGGGTTCCCTGATGACGGTCGATTGAAACGGAATAAGGATAGTTGGGGCTGCTGATGATGACCACCGGCAAGAAAAAGTTGCTGTCTTCAGATAAATAAACCTGCTCCATATAGGAGCCGGTGATGATAATGCCATCCACCCGCCGCCGGTGAAAATCCTCTACCACCGCCAATTCCCGTTCCGGGTCTCGATGGAAGCTGCTCAATACAACCGTGTAATTGTGTCGCTCCGCTTCTTCCTCAATGCCCGCCACAAGCCCGGCATAGTAGGGGTCGCGCACGTCGGTGATAGCAACGCCGATGGTGGCGGTCTGTTTGGCAACCAAACTGCGAGCGATAGCGCTCGGCACATACCCCATATTTTTGGCAATCTCTTTGATGGCGGTTTTTGTCTCCTCGCTGATGCGAGGATGGTTATTGAGGGCACGCGAAACCGTAGAGGGGGAAACCCCGGCATATTTCGCAATATCCTTGATTGATACGGGCATAACATTGACCTCGTGTCGTTGTATTGACTTGGTGTGCAAACGTTTGCATAGATTATACGAGCGGTCATTTTTCCTGTCAAATACTCGTGCAAACGTTTGCACGACGGCGGACAGGTGCGTCATACAACCACCAAAAGGGGAGAGAAAGCACCGACATCTCACCGCATCGCTTCGCCAACCCATCCTTTTGCCGAACCGTCAACATTAGGGCAAAATATCTCGCAGAATTCAGCCGATTATTTTTGAACCTGCATTCGGGATAGAAAAAGCGACGTGATACCCATGAAACGTGCCTCCATCATTTTTCTGGCTGTGATATTGGATTTAATCAGTGGCGATCCCCCCAACCGCGCCCATCCGGTGGTGGCGATGGGGGCTTGGTTGCGCCGAGGAAAGACCATCGCCCCACAGCGCCAACATTTCCGGTTTGGCATCGGATGGGTGATAGCGGGCGGGGCGATATTTGCGCTGCCGCTGCGTTATTTTGAACAGAAATTGCCCCGTATGGTTTGGATGATGCCCCTTTTGCTCAAACCGATGTTTGCCTACCGCAACTTGCGTCATGCGGCTGTATCGGTGATGCGAGCATTGGAGTGCGAGAATCTGCCGGAGGCGCGGCGATTGCTCAGTTGGCATTTGGTTAGCCGCCCCACCGAAACATTATCGGCGGCGGAAATTGCCGGAGCGACCATCGAATCACTGACGGAAAACCTCACCGATAGCCTTGCATCACCGTTGCTGGCATATGCCACCGGCGGATTGCCCGCAGCGTGGTTATACCGGTTCATCAACACCGCCGATGCAATGTGGGGGTATCGCACTGCCAAATTTGAGCAGTTGGGTAAATTCGCCGCCCGCACCGATGACGTGCTGAATTGGCTTCCGGCGCGGTTCAGCGGCTGGTTGTTGGCGCTCGCAGCATTTGGCGTCGGGCTGGACGGTCGGCGGGCAATTGCCACGATGCTCGCCCAGCATACCCGCACGACTAGCCCCAATGCAGGCTGGACGATGGCGGCGGCGGCAGGGGCGCTCAAAATAACGCTGGAAAAACGAAGGGTCTATTCACTCGCAGGGGGCAATACCCCCCTCACCGCTGCCACAATTCGGCGGGCGATACGTTTGGCAGATGCAACGGCTGCCTTGATTGTCCTCTTTTCCGGCAGTGTGGCAATCGGTGCGCAAACAATTCAAAAAAAATTGAGAGAAAACTATGACAAAAAATGCAAATAACATCAAAAAAGGCTTGGTCATCGTCAATACAGGCAACGGCAAAGGGAAGACAACTGCTGCGCTGGGAGTGGTGATGCGGGCATGGGGGCGGGGGATGAAAGTGGCGGTCGTTCAATTCTTGAAGAATGAAAATGCCCGTTACGGCGAAATTCGCGCCGCTGAAAAAATGGGCATTGATTGGTATGCAACGGGGGACGGGTGGACGTGGAAAAGCAAGGATATCGACGAAACTGCCGCTCGTGCTATTGCTGCGTGGGAATTGGCACAGCAGAAAATCATAGATGGCAGATATGACCTCATTGTTTTGGACGAATTCACTTACCCGCTAAAATATGGTTGGCTCAATACCGGTGAAGTGCTGGAATGGTTGACCGCCAACAAGCCGCCGATGCTCCATCTCATCATCACCGGGCGCTATGCCCCACAAACGCTGGTAGATTTTGCGGATTTAGTAACCGAAATGGGCGAAATCAAACATCCATACCGCGAACAGGGTATTCGCGCTCAGGCGGGCATCGAATTTTAAACGTCCGAAAGCGATGGAAGTTCAGCAAATGTCTGACACCGCTTTCAACGCAGTCACCAGTCGCCGATTTTCTGCCGGATGGCGAGCGGCGATACGGATATGGTGCGGCAATCCGAAAGAGGTTGCATCGCGCACTAAAATGCGCCGGGCGAGCAATTGGCGATGTGTTTTTGCCGCATCATCCACCTGCACCAACGCGAAGGTGGTTTCAGTGGACAAAACAGTCATCCCCAGCGCGCGGAGGTCATCCCATAATTGGGCGGCGTGCCGGCGCAATTGCGTCAATGTGCGCTGCCGCCACGCCAAACTTTCCGGCTGAAACGCCGCGACACCGGCAATTTGCGCCAACGTGTTGACGCTCCACGGAGGTTGCACGGTTTTTAGCGTGCCAATCACCGTCGGATGGGCGATGAGATAGCCCAGCCGCAAGCCCGCCAGCGAAAAATCTTTGGTCAATGAACGTAAAATGATGGTATTGGGCGCAGCTTCGGCGGTGACGGGTGCAGTGGCAAAATGCCGGTAGGCTTCATCCACCACCCATAATGCCTGTGGCGTAGCCTGTCGCACCCGCGCCAACACCTCCGCCGACCATTGCTCTCCGGTGGGATTGTTCGGGTTGCACAACCACACCCCGGCAGGTTTCAGCCGCCGAAGTTCCCGCGCCACCGCATCGGGGTCAAACCGAAAATCGGGTGACGACGGGCGCATTTCCACCACCTGCCCGCCCGCCAATTGCACGGCGCGGGCATATTCGCCGAATGTGGGCGCTAAAATGACGTGCCGCGAGCCGGATTGCACATACGCCAGCGCAATTGTTTGAATGAGTTCCGCCGTGCCGTTGCCGGGCAGCAGGGCATCCACCGCGTTGCAGGTATGCCGGCTGATGGCGGCGCGCAATGCCAAACAATCGCGATCGGGATAGCGTTTGAGCGCGGATGGGGCGACGGCGGCGCGCACCGCATCGAGCACGGCGGGCGGTGCGCCATACGGGTTGGCATTGCTGCTGAAATCGAGCACATCATCGGCGGCGAGGTGGTTCTTTGCCAACACCCGATAGTCGCGTGCGCCGTGGATGGACGGGGGCAGATGAGCCAGTTCCGGGCGGGGCGGGGGCATCTGTCGCATTGTCATTTATGCTTCCCCGTCAATGATGCGCTGCAATTGTGCCATATCCAGATGAGCCGCCACATGGTCAGCCAAACGGTCGTAACTGCGTTGGCGGTCGAAAGATTGAGCCTCGCCGCGCCAACCGAGCGCGTGCAACCAAGCATGTCGAAAAGGGTCGTTGTCGAAAATGCCGTGCAGATACGTGCCCCACACACGTCCATCGGCGGAAATCAGCCCGTCCGGGCGAGCTTCCGCGCCGATGGCGCACAATGTTTGTGCCTCGGCGGTGGGGGTGCTGCGCCCCATGTGAATTTCATATCCGTGGATGGCAGATTGTTGCACGGCGGCAAAGGGCTTTACCGGGGCAACCAGTTTCCCTTCCACCTGCACCGTGCGTTTATCCCCACCGAAGATGGTTTTCAGCGGCAGCAGTGCCAACCCGCCGGTAATGGAACCGGGCGCAGCTTCCACCCCATCGGGGTCGGCGATAATTTCCCCGAGCATTTGATACCCGCCACAGATACCCGCCACATATCCGCCACTGTCCACAAATTTTCGCAGCGCATCCGCCAACCCTGTTTCACGCAACCACTGTAGGTCGGTCAACGTGGTTTTTGTGCCGGGCAGAATGACCGCATCGGGGTTGCCCCATTCGGCGACAGATTGCAGGTAGCGCACCGAAACCCCCGTTTCCGCCGCCAGCGGGTCGAAATCGTCGAAATTGGAAATATGCGGCAGATGGACGACCGCAATTTCCAGTGCATCATTCGCGGTTGGCGCGGAAGTTTTTTCCAGCGCCACCGAGTCCTCTGCCGCGATGCCGATATTCGGCAGAAAAGGAATCACGCCGAGGGTGGGGGTATCGAAGGCGCGGGCTTGCAGCATGGTCAACCCATCCCCCAGCAAACGGATGTCGCCGCGAAATTTATTGATGACAAAGGCTTTTATCAACGCTCGTTCGGCGGGTTCCAACAGCACCATCGTGCCGACCAGCGCCGCAAAAACACCGCCCCGGTCAATGTCGCCCACCAGCAATGTGGGGGCAGTGGCGTACTGCGCCACCCGCATATTGACAATATCGCCCGCTTTGAGATTTATTTCGGCAGGGCTGCCCGCCCCTTCGATGATGACCAAATCGGTGCGAGCGCGCAGGCGGTCGAGCGCGGCGGTGACGTGCTGCCACAAAAGTGGTTTCAGTGTGTGCCAATTTTCGGCGTGCAGATGTCCGTACGGTCTGCCGTTGAGCACAATTTGGCTGCGCCCATCCGACTCCGGTTTCAGCAAAACGGGGTTCATATCCACGTGTGGGGCAATGCCCGCCGCCTCCGCCTGCACGATGGTGGCGCGACCGATTTCGTCGCCTGCCGGGGTGACCCCGGCGTTCAGCGCCATATTCTGCGCCTTAAACGGGGCAACGCGATAACCTCGACGGGCGAAAATGCGACACAGCGCCGTCACCAACAGCGATTTCCCTGCATTCGAGTGCGTTCCCATTACCATCAATGTTTTGGCAGTCATCAATTGTCCTCGTCCGGCGAATTTGGAAAAAGAGTGTAACCCAATCGGCGGCAAACGCAAAACATGCCCTAAAAATTCGCCACACCATCTTTTTGACAGCCACGCCCGGCGATTGTATCATACAGCACATTCAAATATCTTCAGACAGTTGAGGGGCTCAATTTTGAGCCACTGGGGGAAGTCCGGTGCAAATCCGGCGCTGTCCCGCAACGGTAACGCATATAGCGAAGCCCGATGACCCAACCTCGACTCTGTAGTGTTAGCCTTCGAGGAAAGGTGGGACGCATTATTGCCACACCCACCCGCCTATTGGCGGGTTTTTTGTTGCCACTGGCATATCCCCATTTTCTCGAAAATAAAATATTTCAGGAGGGTCGAAATGACCAAGTTCAAACGACGCTGGCGGCAAACCGGAGCGGCATTGCTGGCAATCATGCTTCTGTCTGCCAATCAAACCGTATGGGCAAAACCCGCTCAAATGCACATCATGGAAGGTTTCCTGCCTTTGGGCTGGGCGCTATTCTGGTGGGCGGTGGCTATCCCATTTTGGGTGATTGGGTTCATTCAAATCAAAAAAATTCTGAAAGAGAAACCGGAACAGCGCCTGATGCTCGGTATGGCAGGGGGATTCGTGTTCATCCTCAGTGCCCTGAAAATCCCCAGTGTCACCGGCTCCAGCAGCCACCCCACCGGCACCGGGTTGGGGGTGATGCTCTTCGGTCCGTTTGTGATGACCATATTGGGAACCATCGCCCTGGTATTTCAAGCGTTGCTGTTGGCGCACGGCGGTATTTCCACCCTGGGGGCAAATTCGGCGAGCATGGCAATTGGCGGTCCGCTGGTTGCCTATTA
>CAZMXX010000242.1:0-6336 GCA_964570315.1 uncultured Anaerolineaceae bacterium
GGTGTGAACCATCTGGAAGGGCATTTGTATTCCAATTGGCTGGCGGCGGATGATGCCGCGCCGGAAATTGTGTTCCCCGTGCTGGTGCTGATTGTCTCCGGTGGACACACCGAAATTGTGTTGATGCGCGGGCATGGGGATTATCAGATTTTGGGACGCACCATTGATGATGCGGCGGGAGAAGCGTTTGACAAAGTGGCACGGTTGCTGGGGTTGGGGTATCCCGGCGGACCGGAGATTCAGCGGGCTGCCGGTGGCGGCGATTCCCGCGCCTTCGATTTGCCGCGCGCCAAAACCAAACGCCCGTATGATTTCAGCTTTTCGGGATTGAAAACGGCGGTGTTGCGGCTGGTTCAGCGGTATCGCAAAAATCTGCACCGCCCATCGGACGTGGCGCAGAGTGCGCCGGAAGCGAGCGATTTGCCCGTGGCGGATATTGCTGCCAGCGTGCAATGGGCAATTGTGGATGCGCTGGTGCAAAAAACGCGCACGGCGGCAGAGGCGTTCGGGGTGCAGGAAATATTGCTGGCGGGCGGCGTCAGCGCGAATGGCGCGTTGCGGCAGGAAATGTCGGCGCGGGCGGGCTGCCCGGTGCGATTTCCGCCGTTGTCGCTGTGTACCGACAATGCCGCAATGATTGGCGCGGCGGCGCACTGGCGGTATCTGCGCGGCGATTTCAGCGCGCTGGAGATGGATGTCATTCCCAACTTGCGGTTGAAATAAAAGTCACAAGTGGACTTGACATCCCGTGAAAATTGTGTATAATAATTCACAAACAATAGCTTTCTCCTTTCTTGTTGTTGTTTGCCTCCCCTCCTTAAAGCGCCCTGATTGTCGTCGGGGCGCTTTTGTTTTCGATGGCAGAATCGGGATGGCGTTGTGATGTGTGGCGAGCGGTGGGTATCATCCCCCATGGCTAATACAAAAAAAGCGGAATGTTATTGACAAAGCCGCTTTTTCAGCGTAATATTTAGATGGGTTTCGCTGAAAGGGAATAAGTGACATGATATTCAAAGCCGATTTTAAACGAACCATTTACGGGTTGTACGATTTAGACCCCATCGACCAGAAAATCATCGCTTTTTTGCAGGAAAATGGGCGGGAATCATTCGCCAAAATCGCCGACGAAATTGGTGTGCCGCCCAGCACGGTGCGCGACCGCACCAACCGCATGGTGGAAAGCGGCGTGATTCGCATTGTTGCCCGGGTGAACCCGCTCACTGCGGACCAACGGGTGCGGGCGTCCATCGGGATAAAGCTGGCTGGGGGGCAGCATCGGGCGGTTGCCGATGAGATTGCCGCCAATGAAGAAGTGACGCGGTTGGTCATCGGCGCGGGGAATTTCGATTTGCTGGCGGAGATTTCATGTAAAGATAACGAGCATCTGCTGGATACAATTTCGCAATTGCAGGCAATGCCGCAGGTTCAAGCCACCGAGGCATTCATCCACTTTTCAACCGCCAAAGATGCCCCGGATTGATTTACCAGCGGAACCGTGAAAATACGCTTCGCAACGGATTGCGGGTTTCAAACACGGTGCGGAAAAGTAAGGGGCGGATATGCTCCCATGCCGTCATCACCGATTGCCGAATGCCGGGCGGGGCATCGTGGCGTGGGCTGTATGCCTGACGCACAAAAGCGGTGGTAATCAACTCAATTTCAGATTGCGCCTCCGGGACGGTCTGCTTCAATTGCGAGGCATGTTCATACGCCGTTTGCCAGGGGCGTTTTTTTATGCCCATCCACCCGGCGAGCCGTACCATCGCCCCGTAAATTGCCCCCACGGTCGGTAAATTTTTGGGGGATTGCGTTGACGGCGCACCGCCAAAACTCAATATTCCCAGACGGCGCAGATACAGCGCCCCCATCGAGAGCAGAGATAACAGCGCGAGGGAGAAAATTCCCGTGCGAATCACGCGCACGGTTTCGCCCGCAATGGTGATGTCCCCCCAGAAGGGGAGCGCGAATTGCCACGCGATGGGCGGTTCCGGCGTGGGCGAAAGATTCCCTTCCGCATCCACATCTCGCACCCGGTCAATGGGGTCGGAATTTTCGGGCGGGGCATTGGCGGAAATATCCGCCGCATCGGATGAACTTTGCCCGGTTGAACGGGCGATGACCGGCTGTGCCGCGGTCGGCTCAAATTCAATCCAGCCGTAAGTGGGGAAGAATACCTCCACCCATGAGTGGGCATCTTTGTTTTTCACCAGATATGCCGTTTCCTGATTGTCGAGCGTTTCCACCTGCCCGCGCGCGTATCCGGCGGCTAATCGTGCCGGAATCCCCAGCGAGCGCAGCATCACAATCATCGAAGTGGCGTAATAATCACAATAAGCCTCTTTCAAATCAAACAGAATATAATCCACTTTATCGCGGTCGGCGGGGGGGAATGGAATCCCCTCGTTGTAGGCGATATTTTCCCGCAAATAGGCTTCAATCGCCGAGGCTTTATCGAAGACGGTGGTTTCATCGGCGGTAATTTCCTTCGCCAAATCAAACACCCGCTGCGGAATGCCGTCGGGGAGTTGGGTGTATCGTTCCAAAACCCATGCCGGATATTTGTCGGTATCGTTTTGCAATTGTTCTTTGCTCGCCACGGAATACCGCGACACCGCCTGATAGGGTTCTTCCGCGTGCAAACGGCGGTCGGATTCGATGTACGTGACCTCGAAATACCACGGCTGCCGCCGCCCGGCAAAATAATTTTGAGGTGCGTCCGCGATTTGTTTGGGCGCAATCTCCGCCGCTTTGGCGTGCGCATTGCGGCTCACGGTGACGGGGTTCGCCAGCGCGTACAGCACGGTTGCCCCCCCCTGATACAGTTTGAATGTTTGCGTCACGGTGACGCGCGCTTTGAAAAAGGGCAGCGAGACATTCGGATTGTTTTCCCCGAAGGTGAGTTCATTTTGGTCTTGGCTTGTCCAGCCGTTGCCGTCATAGGTGTCATACACGGCGGCGCGCCAGTAGCGCCCAACGGGCGATTTCACCAGCATAATCGGCGTTTCTGTTAATTGCCGGGGACCCCCCAACTCCAAATTCTGGCTGAAGGTGTTCACAGCGGAAAGGGGATCGGGTTTGTAATCCAGATTGGCGAACAGCCGATTCCACTGGCTTTGCGCGCCGCGCCATTGGCGGTCGAAATTGCTGAACAGCTCGGTGGTTTGGGTGGCAGAAAGGGTGGGCGCAGTCCATGCCGCAATCAAAATGACCACCGAAAACAGCAGCCCATTGCGGAAAAAATCGTAGCGGACATCCGGGCGATAAAAAACGTGGTTGGCTTTCCAATGGCGTTCCTGTTCCATCAAATTGAAACGGATGATGAGCAGAATGCTGACAGTCAGATATGCCAGCACGTAAAAAGTGAGATTTTCGGGGGCGTAATGGAACACTATCAGCATCACTGTGCCGCCGGGAATGAGCGCCGCCCAAACCTGCCGGTGACGCAACACCGTCCAAATGGTGAAATAGCCCGCCAGCCAGACAATCAGGCTCATTTCCAGAATGAACATTTGATTGTCGTAGCTCACGCCGCCGTTGGCGGCAATATTGTACCATTCGATGATGCGGGTGATGAGATTTTCCCAGCGGGTGTTCCATGACCATTCGTGGGGTAAAATTCGGCTGGTGAGCCAGAATGCCCATCCACTGCCGATGATGGCGCTGAACAGATGCGCGATGAGGGTGGGCAGAAGGCTGCGACTCAGCAAGATGCCAATCACCGCTACTCCCAAACCCGTCCAAAACACAATGTACAAGCCCGCCGTCCAACCGGAATTACTCACGGCGGAAGCGATGATTATCGCCAAAAGGGCGGTTAGGGTTGCCAGTGCGATGTTATTTTTCAGCAAAAAACGATTGTCCATATGAATTTCCAATACCCAAAAATGCTCCGCCGGATGCGCAAGGCGGATTCGTCAATAATACGATGTGTGCGAGAGGGATGTTCATTATTGCCGCATGGAAATTGTAGCGGCGGCGGAGATTGAGTCAAACTCGCGAGCCGGCGAGGGCTTTGCGTGAAGTGGCGAAGAACACTATAATTTTCGGCATGTCTGAATTGCTGTTGACCGCCGGTGTGTTATCTGACACCCATTTACCCTATCGCATGGCTGTGCTGCCCGCTGAATTGACGGAAATTTTTGCCGGTGTGGATGTCATTCTCCACGCGGGCGATGTAGACCGCGATGAGTTTTTATCGCCTTTGCGGGCGATTGCGCCGGTGCATGCGGTGCGCGGAAATTTTCATTTCAGCGATGGCAGTTCGGGCGGTAGGAATTTGCCGTATGAAGTGTCGCTCACGCTGGCGGGGCGGTCGGTGGTGATTGTGCATGGACACCGGCGGGACATATGGGGGATAATTCTGAAAATCCCGCAGGTGGTGGCATCGCTGTTTGTTTCCGGCGCGGATGGCGCATTGAATGAGCGCATTATGCATCGGTTGAAAAAAGATTATCCCGCTGCGGATGTAGTTGTCTTCGGGCACACCCATCGTGCATTTGTGCGGCAATTCAACGGGACACTGTTTTTCAATCCGGGGGCAGTGGCGGAAACGTTAAAAAAACGGCGCACGGTGGGCATGTTGCGGTTTTATGCCGATAAAGTTGAGGCGGAAATCATCCCATTGCGGGGCGGAGACGGCTAATCGTCGGGGGGGAGCGCCGGGTCGATGCCGTGCATGCGCTGGCGAACATATCGCGCCACCACACTCATGGATGCCATCACCGGGATGATGATGAGCGTCACCAAAATACCGAAGAGTGCCAAACTGGTCAGAACGCTGATGAAGACGATTGCCGGGTGCAGGCGCAATTGTCGCCCCATCAGTGCCGGACGAATCCAGATATTTTCAATCTGCTGAATGACGAGAAATATAACCAGCACGATGAGCGCGAAAAAGACGTTGGATACCGGCAGGTAAGTTGACCCCTCAAAGAGCGCAATGGCAATTGCGATGACGGCGGCGAAAGTCGGTCCCAGCGACGGGATGATGTCCAGCACGCCCGCAATGATGCCGACGATGAATGCGGCGGGCATCCCCACCGCCATCGTGCCAATCCATGACAAAACACCCACAATCAGCATCAGCAGCAGTTGCCCGCGCAGGAAGCTGCCCCATACCATATCCATTTCCCGCAATAAATAGACGGTCTGCGGATGATAGCGTTCGGGAATGAATGCTTGCACCCACGCCAGCAGGCGATGGCTGTCGCGCAAAAGATAATATACTGAAACCAGCACAATCAGCACCCACAGCAGGTTGGTGGTGACATCTGCCAGCACGAAGCCCAAATTTGTGGCAACCTGCGCCGCCGCCGTGGTGATGGAGGCTTCCAAATCGGCAAAAACGGTGTCGAGCGAAAAGGTATATCCCGCAAAAACAAATTGCATGGTCGGCAGTGTTTCCAACCATTTGGTCAGCGCGTCAATATCGGGCGCGAATTCCCGCGTTTGGGCAATGGTGATGGGGGTGAGGATTGCCGGAATGGCTATCAGCATCAACAGAAAGAGCAGGTAGACCACAGTCACCGCCCCTTTGTGGCTGATGCCGGTTTTGCGGATGAGCAAATTCACCAGAGGATGCAGGATATACGCCAGCAACGCGGCAATAATTAATGCGCTGATGAGCGGCTGAAGGGTGATGAACAACCAAACGCCCGCCACAATCAGCAAGCCGGCGGTGGCGTATTGAATTAGTTGACGAAAGCTGTTCGATTCCATAATTTCACGATGTTTTTTGATGATACAATTATTATACAATTTTAACGGACGGGTGAAAAATCGGTCGTCTCCCCGTTGCGTGTTGTGAGTCGTCACCGCGCCGAAATGAACCGCAAAGTCGCAAAGCAAGCCAAGATTTTCTTTGTTTCCCGCTTTTTGCTTTGTGACCTTAGCGGCTTGTATATTGAATAGCAGGACATTAACAACAAAATAGCCAAAAACGGATGAATGTGGAAAGCTAACCTTGGGGAGACCGAAGCGGCGACTGTAAGCGCGTGAGAAGCTATGGGTGGTCTCGTCGCAAAGATTGTCGTTCGGATTGTCCGGCAGACCCGATTGGGAACATTGAGACTGTGGCGAAGTAAAACAGGTCTCGTATCAAAGGCAAGGCTGGGTTTAGGTTAGAACTTTCTGCGGGCCGGGCACACATCGCTTCGTCAGCTCCCTGTTTAAAACCCTTAAATTCAAGGAGGATGACATATGAGACGTATCATAGGTATTGATTTAGCCGTAACTGCGGCGCATAAAGCGGTTATCCTAGACCCGGTCACCAATCAATTTCTCGGTAAGGAGCTGACCTTTCATGCCAGACCGGTTGAGATGGATTGTCTGTTAACC
>CAZMXX010000243.1:0-6315 GCA_964570315.1 uncultured Anaerolineaceae bacterium
GCGGCAAGTTGGTGGCAGTGGGCGCTCTGGTCACAATGACCACCGCTTTGGTCGGCGGTGTTTGGGCTTCGGCGGTGGGCGGCGTGCTTCCGGGTAACGCAATGGAACATCCGGCGAGCGCCAGCGCCAGCAATATCAGCACAGCGAGTTTTTTCATAATGGGTTCCTTCATTCGCACATCACAATTTACGACAGCCAATCGGCTGCCGGAGACATTATACCGCAAAAAAGCGCATCGCGTAATTTGGCGGCGGAAAGCGGAAAGGTAAAAGCTGTCAGCGGTCGGTTATCTGCACCCGGAAAAGATTTGTCAGTCAATCAGTCGCCGGTTCAAAGCTGCCGGTGAAAATCAATTTGCAATGAAGCCGATTTTCACCTATAATTTCAGAAATTCAGCCGCGCCCAGCCCCATCGCCCGCCGATGGGGCTTTTTGTGATGTGATTTTCGTTCATCAACCCGATTAGCGACAGGAACAGACTTATGCCATTAGTTGCCCATATGCCACTCCCCACCCTTGAAACCGTGAGCCGTCGCGGACAGGAAGTTTTATCCCTGCCGGAGGCACTGAAACAGGACATCCGCGAATTGCACATCGGGTTTCTGAATATGATGCCCGATGCCGCCCTGCAAGCCACTGAAGTGCAGTTCCTGCGTCTGATTGGCGGCAGCAACCAGATTGCCCAATTTTATGTGTACCCCTTCACGCTGTCGGAGTTGCCCCGTAGCCCGGAGACGCAGGCGTATATTGACCGCTATTACGTCTCTTTCGACGATTTGCGCCGTGACGGGCTGGACGCGCTCATCATCACCGGGGCGAATGTCGCCAATCCGAGTTTGCAGCAGGAGCCGTTTTGGGAGCCTTTGCAGGAAATCATCGCGTGGGCGAACCAAAATGTCACTTCCACGCTGTGTTCATGTCTGGCAACCCATGCCATCGCCCAGGCGTTGCACAGCATTGAGCGGCGGCGGCTGCCGAAAAAACGCTGGGGGGTCTACACCCACCGCATCACCGATACGTACCACCCGCTGTTGCGCGACATCAACACCCGCTTCGATGTGCCCCATTCCCGCAATAACGATGTGAGCCGCGCTCAGTTGGAGGCGGCGGGGTTCACGGTGCTGGTTTACAGCGAAGAGGGGGGCGTCCATATGGCAGTGGGACCCGACAAACTGCGCATCGTCTATTTGCAGGGGCATCCCGAATACGACCGGGTGAGCCTGTTGAAAGAGTACAAACGGGAAGTGAACCTCTTCATCGCCGGTGAACGCGCCGATTATCCGCCCCATCCCGACAATTACTTTTCGCCCGCCGCCGCCGAAATCGCCGACGAGTACCATCACATTGTGGAAAACGGGCTGCGGCAGGGAACGCCCATTCCGCCGTTTCCGGAGGCGCAAATCAAGCCGCATCTGGACAACACTTGGCGCGACACGGGGAAGGCAATCTTCAACAATTGGCTGGGATTGGTGTATCAATTGACCAATGTTGACCGCAAAATTCCGTTTGTGGATGGCATTGACCCCGATGATCCGCTTGGGTTGAAAAAGTGAATTTGCCGATATTCGCCCTTCAAAACGGTTGGCAGGATTTTTCCCCAGCCGTTTTTCGATTGCAGTTGTGTGGAAAATTGGTTACAATAGATTTGCAGCGCCGCTTCAATGATTGCCCGTAAACGAATTGCACACCCAAAAGGATACAATGCGACCACAAAACACGCCGGTTTCATTCCTCAACCGACAAAAGCCGTTGCTGAAGTGGGTCATCAACGGTGCACTCCGCATCATGGTCATCGCATTCATTGCGGTCACCATTTCGGCGGCGTTTTGGTTGTGGCAACAACCCCTTTCCCTGCTCAATATCGGCACGCGCGTTGTTATGTTGCTGTGGTTTGTTTTTCTGGGAACGATAATCCTACTGCGCCGGGTAAATCCACCCATATCGGCATATATGCTCCAAACAAAATCACGGTTGAGAAAAAAAGGCTGGCGCGGCGAGCTTTCGTTTCATTGGGTGGACGATGTGCACTTTCCGCCCTTCCTCAGCTTGGCAACGGTGGCATTTGAAGACCCCAACTTTCCCGAACACATCGGATTTGCGTGGGGGCATATGGTGCAGGTGTGGAAATCGAACCGCGCGGGAATGCCGTTGCGGGGCGCGAGTACCATCAGCCAGCAATTGGTGAAAAACCTCTTTCTCTTCCCCGCGCGAACTTACGCCCGAAAAATCATCGAAGCCTTCATCACCCTTTTTGTGGAAACACTGTGGTCGAAACGGCGAATTTTGGAAGTTTATCTCAATATCGTTCAATTTGATGAAACGGTTTTCGGGGTGGCTGCGGCGGCGCAGCACTTTTTTGGCAAATCCGTCGCGGACTTAAATTTTGATGAAGCCAGCTTGCTGGTGACGGTGCTCCCCAATCCGCTGCGATACCGCGTGGACGCGCCTTCGGACGAAATGCGCCGGCGGCAGCAATTCATCCGCGAAAAAGTGGCAGAACTGGGCGACGATTATTTGGAGTGGCTGTGACAACCATGCGGCGGGTGCTGGATATTCCTTATATCGACCAAATGACATATTCCGGCGACATTGCGGGCGCGGGGCGGTATCTCTGTTCGGCGGCGGCGCTGGCGATGTCGCTGCGCTATTTTTTGGGGGAGCGGGTGCAATATGATGCGGTTGCCGCGGCGTTGATGGATGAAGGCTATTTGGATGAACGGGGCTTGCTTTCAGGCGATTATCTGGCGCGGTTTGTGTGTCGTCATTGGGCGGAATATCCGGTGATGGTTGTTTACGCCGACCGTCCCTTCAATACCAATTATCTGGTGCGGTGCATTTCCGCCGAAAAATTGGTGGTGGCATCTGTCCCCGGTCATTACACCCTGATTGCCGGTTTTCGCCGGGACGAGCGGGGCAATCGCGCATTTTTTGTGGCAGACCCGTACAAACATCACTGGGCGGCAGATGCACCCAACGCCGTTTTGCGGAAAGATTGGCTGACCGAAGGGGAATTGTCGGCGCTGTGGCAGGGGAGGCACACCCTCATCGCCGCCGATAGGTGGCATCTGCTGCCCCTTGTTTGCGCGGCGCGAAAAATTCTCCGCAAATGGCGAGCGTCTCGGCGCGGGTGACGCGCCGGCTGTCATTCCTCCGTCGGGGCGAGCCGCCCGGCAATCAACTGCTGCAACTCGGACAGGGTGGTGACGCGGTTCACCTCCGCCGCCGAGAGCCACACATCTATTGTATCCCCTGTTTTTTTGAATACAGCCGGTAGCGCCACCCCGCTGATGCCATGTTTTGCCAGTAGTTCATCGCGGTGCAAAAATTCTACCGGATGCGCCAGCCGGTCAATGAAGGTGCGCCATTCGCGGCGCATACCCGTGTGGGAATAGGTGAGGGCGCACAGTTGACACGCATACGTTTCCGGCGAAAATACCTTGTGCGCCCAATCGCTCACGGCGTTAAAAAATCCGCTATCGGCGTTGTAAACAAAAATCAACCTCATCATACCTCCATAAATATTGCAACATTTGAATAAAATTGTAATAAAACTGCAATAAAACCCCCCTCTTTTTATGCTATAATGGTGTTATCAGTTGCGGCGAACCTGTACAGAAAGGATTCATAATGTCGTCACCTTCCAGCCAAACCACTATTTTACTGGCTGAACCGGACGCGATGTTTCGCAAAGCACTGTCTCGCGCTTTGGAATTGGCGGGCTTTGGTGTTGAGAACGCCACCACCGCCGACCAAATTTTCCACACTCTCAAAACTCGTGCTATTGCGTTGCTGGTTGTTGATATTCACCTGCCGGGGATGGATGGTATTACGCTGTTGCGGCAGTTGCATACCGACCACCCCGACACGCCGGTGATGGTGTTGACGCGCCGCGCCACCCTCGTCACCGCGATTGAAGCGGTGAAACTCGGTGTGGCGGATTATTTGCTCAAACCCTTGCCCACAAAAACCATCCTCGATGCTGTGCGGGGCGTGCTAGAAACGCGAGCTTCCCGCGCTCACCGCGAAAAACTGGCGAACACCGTGATGGAAATGCTCTCCGGCGCGGAGACGACCGTTGCGCCGGTTTCGCCACCACCGGCGGACCCCGCCAGCGTCCCGCCCGCCGAAGGGGGAAATCTGTTGCATGCCCCGCCGATACTGCTGGACGCTGCCTCGCGCCAGCTTTTCACCGAGGATGATTTTTCCGACCCCGTGCCGTTGAGTCGGCGGGAAACAGACGTGCTGGCGATGATGATGCGGCACGCAAATGAAATCCTGACCTTCGATGATTTGGCAACGGTCATCTGGGACGATACGCCGCCGTGCCAGCAGGAGATTCAAAAGATTATTCGCCCCTGCATTTCCCGCATCCGTAAAAAGATTGAAAAGAAAGCGCGCCGCCGGGTGATTTTCACCGTTCGGCACACGGGCTATCTGTATCGCACCTCTCCGAAGGCGCTGCAATAGCGTACCATTTCCCCGCCTCACGTGCTGTGAGTTCCCTTACAATCCCTTTGTCCAATTCCCGTAAATACTATATCATACCCGAAAATTATTTCGGTATGGTGAAAATGTCCAAACACAACGATATTCCGTTCATCCCCAGCGAAACACTCAACACAAAACATTTGCTCGATTTATTGCCCCTGCCCGATGCCCCCATTCACTTGGACATCGGTACCGGATTGGGGCATTTTCTGGAAGAGATGGCGCAACGCTTCCCCGTCGAAAATTGGTTCGGGTTGGAGTTTGACGGCAAAACCCTGAAGCGGGCGGTGCGCCGCGTGCGCCGTACCGTTCCGCAAAATACCCGTCTGCTGGCGATGAAAGCGCGCCCGTTCCTACTGGAATCCGTGCCGCCGAACAGCCTGCATCACATCTGGCTGAATTTCCCCGACCCGTGGCACAAAAAGCGGCACGCGAACCGGCGACACACCAGCCCGTGGATGCTCGGTTTGCTGGCGAGTCGCTTGCGGGTGGGCGGCGAGTTGCATTTGGCGACGGATGTACCGGCGTATCTGGAGACGATGGCGGCGGGGATGGCGCGATGTGCGGGGATGACCGCCGTGACGGAGACCCCCTGGCGGCGCGAAACGCTCGGCGTGCAGACAAAATACGAGCGCAAATGGCTGCGGCAGGGCAAGCCCATCTTTTACGGCGACTGGCGAAAAACGGGCGCGAGCGTGCCCTATCCGTTTGAATGGTCTCCCGCGCCGGACGTGCCCTCTGTCGTTTTGCCGGAAGCGGGCATTTACGGCGAGGGGCGTTTCACCGCCAAAATATTTCCGCCACGGCGGCACGCCCCGCATCAGGCGGGCTTTTATCTGATTGACCACGAACAGGACATCAGCACGCCCGGGTATTTTGATGAACAATCGGGGACAGTGTCCATCAAAGGGGCATGGACGCCGTGGAAACTCGCCTTGCTGCGGGAAATTATGACGGGGACACGGTGAAGAATGCCTGCAATTGCGGCAAATCCACATCGGCGATTTGCACGGAAACCGTAGCGTTGAGCGGCACATCGCCGCGCAAATGCTTGCGAAATTCGTAGTCCAGTTCGGGGATGATGATGGTGTGCCGATTGCCCTGTTTTTCCACCACCACCCCGTCGCCTCGCCAGTCCGGGTTTTGGAGAAAATAGACCAGCGTCCAATGTCGGTTCGACAATCGTTCCACCCGGCGGACATCCCCGCCGGCATCACGAGCGGCGGCGAGTTTCGTCAGGAGTTCGTCAACGGAAAACGGCGGCGCGCCCCGCAAAAACCGCCGAATTTGCTGATGCGCCACCAAATCCCCGTAACGGCGCAGGGGACTGGTCGCCTGCGTGTAGTGCGGCAACCCCAGCCCGGCGTGCGGCTCAGGTGTGCGCGTCACCGCGCCGGGTCTCATTTTTTTGCGCCGGGCGAACATACCCGCCAATCCGGGCGGAAAATCCTCCGAAAAATCGGGCGGCGGTTGCACCGAGAAGGGCAGGGGGAGGTCATTCTCAATGGCGAACGCCGCCAGCGCTTCCCCGCACAAAAGCATAGCTTCCCGCACCACCGTGCGACTTTTCAGCGGCGGCAGCGGCGTGATGCGAACAGTCCCGTCGTCGTCCGTCCGCACCTTCACTTCCGGCAAATCCAGTTCGATGGCGTTGTTGGCGATGCGGCGGCGGCGGGCATTTTCGGCGATGCGCCACAGCGGCGCAAGGGCGGGGGTGTTGAGTTGGGCGTCCGCTTCCGCATAGCTCATGCGCGTCACCCGCACCCAGCCGGGCACAATTTCCGTGCAAGCGGGCGTGCCGTCGGCGGCGATGGTGAGCGCGAACGAC
>CAZMXX010000244.1:0-6312 GCA_964570315.1 uncultured Anaerolineaceae bacterium
GGGCACGGTGGGCGGCGCGCCGCGCCAATTGGCGGGCAGGGCGTGCCAGCCGAACGCTGTCGCCCAGATGGGCGTGTCGGCGTCGCCATTGGCGCGCATCACCCGGCGCAGCAGTTCCACCCGGCGGATGTTCAACGTGTCGGGGTCGGGCACGGATTCTTCGACGGGCAGATGGAAGCCAAGCAATTCCGCGCCCAAAATGTCGAAATATGGTGCGGCGCCGGCATCGTACATCCCTTGCAGAAAATCGGGTTCGTTCAAATTGAGGTTGTTTTTTTCCAGCGTGGGGGCTAAACTCGCCGCCATGATGGTCGCCTGCGGCTGTGCCGCGCGGATGCGGATGGCGGCGTTTTTCAGCAGCAGGGTGTATTCGGCGGGGGAAATGTACCGGTTGCCCCATCGCGCGCTGAGGTTCGGCTCGTGCCAGATTTGAAAAACGGCGATATCGTTCCGGTAGCGGCGGGCGGCGGCATCCGCGAAAGCGGCGAAATCGGTCACTTCGCGCGGCGGGGTTTCGGCAGGGGTGTCGGGCGGGCGCGCCCACGCGGGCGACGTCTCCAGCACGGCAATCAGTTTGAAGCCGCGCAGACGGGCGGCTTCGATGGCGTGGTCGTATGCCTCCCAGCGGAATTGCCCGCGTTCCGGCTCGATTTCCGCCCAGCGGAGGGGGATTCGCAGCCAGACCAGCCCCGCCGCCTGCATCGCGTCCAACTGCCGGAAGAGTGCCGGGTCGTCATATTGCGTCAAATCCACCGTGGTGCCGAAGGTGTTCTCCGCCGCGAGCGGGTTTTCGATGGGCGCGGGCGGAAACTCGGCGCGGGCGGCTTGAATGCGCGCGCGCAAAAAGAGTGTTCCGGCGGCGAGCACCAGCCACGCAATCAGCAGAAAAACCCACAGAGCGGCAGTCTTTTTCAATCGTTACTCCAACACAGTTCCATCGGGGATGGTCATGGGTTCGGGGGCGGGGTTTTCCACGGTGACTGCGCCGCGCACGGCGATATTTTTCCCGAAACGGACATCGCCGCGCACGGTGAAACGGTCGCACCGGCGCAGCGACGGCGCGCCGTGCGGGAAACGGTCATCCAATTGCGAGATTAGCTTGAAATGCGCGGGGTCGAGTTCCACCACCACCGGCACATGTTGCCGCGCCGGGTGCAGTTCCACCCGGAAATCGTCGGTGAGCCGGTAGGCGTCCGAGCGCACCGCCAGCAGGTCGCCGGTGGTTTTTACGGGCGCAAACCGGCTGCGCGGCACGCGAATCGCCGCCGAACCGTCGAACACGCCGATTGCCGACCCCATCGCGGTTTCAAGCTGGTACACTGGCGTGGAATCGGGGTTGCGCGGGTCTACCGTTTTGGCGTTGCGAATCATCGGCAGGGGGAGAATCCCCGTGTGCTCGTTGAGTTTTGTTTTCAGGGCGGGCAAATTCAGCCACAAATTGTTGGTGTTGAAATATCGGTGGCGGGCAACATCCTGAAACGCCGCCGTATCGTCCGGCGGGCACTGCGCCGATTCGCGCAAAATTAATTGCCCGTCCGATTTTCGCTGTGCCAGATGACCGCCCTTGCGGTCGGCGGGGGTGCGGTCTGCCACTTCCATCATAAATGGAAAATTGTTTTGCACGAAATATCCTAAAATGGCGGTGTCCAGTACCGCACCGAGATTATCGGCATTGGAGACGAAGGCATATTTGACCCCCGCCGCCAGCAATTTTTCCAGCATACCGCTGCTGATGAGCGCGGGGTACAAATCGCCGTGTCCGGGGGGACACCATTCCAGTGCGGGATTCTCCGCCCATTCCACCGGCGTGAGGTCGGCTTGGGCGATTTTGGGCACTTTGTGCTGGACGAAATCGAGCGGAAGTCGGTCTTTTTTCAGTTGCGGATAGCGTTCCAGCGCGGCGAGCGAATCGGCGCGGGTGGCGAAGCTGTTCATCAGCACCAGCGGGACGTTGCGATACATCGCCTGCCGGGCGATGACGTCCAAAAAGGTCAATCCGTCTTTCACCGGCAGCAGCGATTTCGCTTTTTCCAGCCCCATGCCGGTGCCGAGTCCGCCGTTCAATTTGATGACCACGGTTTCCGGTAGCGCGGCATCACCCACGGCGGAGAGGTCGGCGGGCAGGTGTGCCGCGTCGGGCAGGGTGGCGACCGGCTCAATCTCCGTTTCGGGGATGAGCCCCGTGTGTCCGCTGCCGAGCTGCCAATAATAGTAGGTGAAGGTGCGGATGGCGATTTCCGGCATGCCTGCCGCATCCATGCGCTGCATGAAGGGCACGGCGGCTTGGATGTCGTTGGTGGCGGGGGTGGTCATACGCTTTCCTTTCATTCAGTGACGGGCAATTGCCACCGACCGGCGGCATTGCGGGTGAGGGTGGAAATTGCGGTGATGGCATCCCGATTGATGGCGCCGTAAATGTGCGGGAAAAGGGTGTCAACCGGCGCGGCGACGTTTTCCGCTCCCACGACGGGCGCGGGCGGCTCCCAGCGCACGGGCGCGGTCAGCCGGTCGGTGTCGATGTGGTAGCAGCGCAGCGGCTCGGTCACATCCGCCAAAAAAGTGTTGGCGATGGACACCAGCGCGGGAAGTTCGCCCGTGCAGTGGATGAATCCTTCTGTCGCGAAAGTGGCGGGCAGGTAGGGTTGGTCGGCGGGTTGGGCGCGGTGATAGCTTTCGGGAACCAGATGGTAGATGATTGCCATGCTACTCGGCGGATGCGGCGGCGGGTGCGGTCAGGCTTTCACCCATGGGGGTGATGGCGCGCAAAAAGCCGATGAACATGATGACCGCGCCGAGCAGTTCGCTGATATAGAGTGCGCCGCCCAGCCCGAAGCGGCTGAATGCGCCGCCGAACGCGGGTGACATTGCGCCGATGGCAATCAGGATGTTGCCGATGGTACGATGGAGGAGCACTCGTTTTCGCCAGAAGAGCCACGCCGACCAGATGGCGCCACCCACGAGGGCGATGGTTCCGTACAGGTTGAAGAAGGGGGTGAGGATGCGCACGCCGCCGCTGGTGATGGCGTGCCCGCTCAACTCGCCGCCGGTCATCAATGAGGGGTCGAGCGTGGCGCCGAACACTCGCCACACGGCGAACAGCGAACCAAGCCCCAGCAGAATCATCAGCGCGTGCGCCAGCCGTCTTTTCGCCAGCAGATACACCGTGCCTTGCCCCAGCCATGCCGCCACCAGAATCGCGCCGAACAGATACCACAGCCGGAAGACCAGCGGGTTCCAGCCAAACGCGCCGTGCAAGCCTTCCATCAGCCCGCCGATGCCGTAAAATATCATGCCGATGCCCCACAACAGCAAATGCGGGCGGCGATGATGCTCAATATAACGCTTCAGAACCGTTGCGGCGAATGCAAAACTGACGACGCTGGAAATGAAGGGAAGATAGGTGATGAAAGTCATAATGTTACCTGCCTTTTTGATGATAAATTTCTACCCGCCGGGGAAAAGCCCCAACGGGACACTCACAATGATGATAACCAGAATGATGACCGCCAGCACCATGATGCCGATAATCCACGGGATGGCTCGCTCGTATGCGGCGGGATAGCTTCGTTTTTTGGAGGAGGGCGTTTTTTTCATGACGATGATCCTCTGTGTTGATTATAGTCGGCGCAGGGTGGTCGGCAACTGCACCACCGATTCCACCACCGCATCGGGAATAATGTCGCGGTGAGCGTCGTTGCTCGGCGATTCGCTGTACGTGACCAGCACGCCGCGCATGCCCGCGTTGTGCGCGCCGAGAATATCGGCGTTCAGGGTATCGCCCACCACGGCGATGTTTTCCGGCGCGATGCCCCACCGTTCCGCAATCAGCAGAAACGGCTCGGCACTCGGTTTTTGCCAGCCCACCCCCGCCGAGCTGAAGACCGGCGACAGGTACGGGCGCAGGTTGAAACGGTTGACCAGCCGCTGGATGAGCGCGTCATCGGTGGCGTTGGAGAGCAACCCCACCCGCAGTTTGTCGCCCCACAGGGTTTTGAGGGTTTCCAGCGCCCCCGGAATCAAAGTGTGACCATCCTCTTCCGCTTGGAAAAAGATGCGGGTGGCTTCTTCTGCCAGCGTTTCCACGCGCGCGGGCGCGTCCACCATGCGGAGCGCGGTCACGATGCCGTCGCGCATCCGAAATTCCCGCAGTGTTTCCACCGCGCGGGCGCGTCCCTCGTTCCGTGCGGTTATGATTGCCGCCGTCAGGGCATCCACATCTATTTTGATATGCTTCTTTTGGCGAAACCATGCTGCCGTGCGCTGTGCGCCCTGTTCTTCAACGGCATCCATGTCGCCTTTAAATTCGAGCAGCGTTCTGCCCAAATCGAATATTACGCCTTGAATCACGTCGGATTCTCCCCGAAAATAGTATGGTGCGCTCAAAAAACGCGCTCACCTTTCTTCAATTATAATATCGGCGGGGGGGAAGGCAAAATTATTGTCCGGTCAGTTTCACAATCTGTTGATTTGAGTATAATTGCGCGTATGAATGCAATCAATCGCACTGTAACCCTAACCATTGTGCCCCATAAACGCTGGTTCACCCTGTCCGCCGGGTGGATGGTGATTGCCGCCGCGCTGATGACGCATCCCGTGCCGTGGCGATGGGATAGCTGGCAGGCATACGCGCCGTGGCTGGTGCGCATGCTGGTGTTGTGGGTGCTGGTGGATTCGGTGTGGGGGTCAATTTGGCACTTGCTGGTGGAACGCTCGCTGTGGAAGATTTTGCAGTTGGGAACCGTCCCGCCCGTTGCGCCGAAGCTACCGTATGCCACCCTCCGCTCGCCGGTGCATCACGCCGCCATCTGGCGCGAGAAATTACGCATCCATGCCGATGGGGTGTGGCAACCGGCGTTGTTTCTGCTGGCAACCGCCCTCGTTTTGAGCGCGTGGCTCGGTTGGGTGATGATGGGCATCACCGCGCTGTTCATCCTCACTGCGCTGTTTTTCAGCCGCGAACAACCGCGCGCACTGACGCACCATGCTTGGGTTGCCGTGGTGATGGTGTTCCTGCCCTTTGTTGCCGTACAGCGCATTTCCGGCGCATTGACGGCGGTGTCGCTGTTGACGGCGCTGGCATATGCGGTGATATTTCTGGGGCTGTTGCGCCTGAATCACGCGCCCACACAGGCGGAACGCTGGATTATTTTCGGTGAAATTGCCGCCGCGATGGTGCTGTTCAGCTTGCGCCAACCGCTCGGCGGCACGGCGATTCTGCTCACGGTGGTGGCATCGCTATGGCTGCGCCCCTTTTCAGAAAAAACATACCGGGCATTGAGTCAAATGGCGTTGCTGGGGCTGCTGATTGCCGCCGTCACCATCGGGGGGGCAGGATGATGGCGTGGCTGTGGGGTGCGGGCATCGTCGCGTTGGCGGCGGTACTCTATTGGCACATTGTGGTGACCGAAGGGGCGTACTTGGGGCAGGGCATCGTTACTTTGCTGTACGACCGTTTTGCGCACAAATACAACCGGGTGAAAGAATTTGACCCGCAGGAAGAGCATCTGTTTGTCGCCGCGCCGCTGGTGCAGGTTTTGGGCGCGGATTTTGAAGGTATGCTGGTGGATGTGGCGACCGGCACGGGGCGATTGCCGCGCGCGCTGTTGGCGCATCCCGGTTTTCACGGGGTGGTGGTGGGCATTGACCGCTCCACACGGATGCTGGCGGAAGCGCGCGATATGCTGCCCAATGTGCCGCTGGTGGTTGCCAGCGCCATGCGTCTTCCCTTCGCCGATGGCTCGGCGGGGGCGGCAACCTGCATAGAAGCGCTGGAGTTCTTCCCCCGTCCCGTCACCGGCTTGCACGAGCTGGCGCGCATCCTCCACCCGAATGGCGTTTTGCTCGCTACCAACCGCATCGGCTGGGAAACAAAGTTGATGCCCGGCAAAACTTTTTCTGCCGCAAAATTGACCCGCCTGCTGACGGATTTCGGTTTTGATGCCGTGAAGATTCGCCCGTGGCTGGATATTTACAATCAAGTCTGGGCGCGAAAAATGTCGCCCCGACATTGAACTTTGGCTTACCCTCCCCTGTGAAATGTGGTATACTTTAGGGGAGCCGCCGGTATTTGTTGCACCTGAAAGCGATACCATCCAAACCTTTAAACCGCTAATTGAAGGAGCCTCACCTATGGAAAATTTTGTCAGTCTCACCGAACTTTCTGCCGACGAAATATGGACGGTGTTGAATAAAGCCGTCAAGCTGAAACAGGAATGGAAATCGGGGGGGAACCGTCCCATTTTAAAGGGAAAGATTCTGGCATTGGTTTTTCAGAAACCCTATTTTCGCACCCGGGTTTACTTCGATGTGGGA
>CAZMXX010000245.1:0-6303 GCA_964570315.1 uncultured Anaerolineaceae bacterium
TTCAGTTTTGGGGCGGAAATGAGGAAATTTTGCCACAGTCCCCACCGGCATGCAGAGATTTCGCCTCGAATTAAAATTCAAGGCTCAAAACTTAAGCCGACTTAAGTCGGCTTGGGCTGTTAGCCCGGAAATTCATTTCCGGGTTAACATTCACCCCCAAATTGAAACACACCCAAAACCACATTGGGCGCGCGCAGATATTTGTCACCCGCCCGCAATTCGATTATGATACCCGGCATGGAAACCCGGAAAAAATACCGTCGGCTGTTGATGCTCACCATTGCCATAATTTTACTCAGTCCGCTGGGATATTTCGCCAGCGGCATCGGACAGCGCGCCGGTGAATTATCGGCGACGCCGGTGGAAATTTCCGTCGGGGTGTGGGAAAACAGCCCCAAAGCCGAAGCCCTGCACGCGCTGACACTCCCCCTGCGCATTGAAAAGCTGATAGTCTATCCGGCGCTGTTGCTGCTGTTGCAGTTCAGCGGCTGGGCGGTGCGCTGGCGGACGCGCATTGAACAGTGGGTGTTCCGCGTCACCCGACGGCGCAATCGCCGGACGAGCATCCTCGCCGCCGCGCTGTTCATCGGTTGGGTGACGCTGGTCATCACGTTGATATATCTACCTTTTTCAGGATACGGCTTCATTTTGCGCCACCAATTCGGGCTGTCCACCCAGAGCGTCGGGGCGTGGGCGCGCGATTTCGCCCTGAGCTGGAGCATCGGGCTGATAACCAATTTGGCGCTGTACGGCGGATTTTTCGGGCTGGTGAATCTCTCGCCGCGACGCTGGCATCTATTGGCGGGCGCGGGTTTTATGGCGTTTGCCTTCGGCTATATTTTACTGGAACCCATTGTCATCACCCCGTTGTTTTACACCGTCACCCCCGTCACCGACCCGGATTTGCGCGGACGCATCACGGCGATGGCAGACCGCGCGGGCATCACCATTGATGATATTGTGGTGATTGACGCCAGCCGCAAAACATCGGCGGTGAATGCGTATTTCACCGGCATCGGCGGCGCGAGCAAAATTGTGCTGTGGGACACCCTGCTGAAAAAACATCCGCCCGATGAAGTGGATGTGGTGCTCGCGCATGAGATGGGACATTGGGTGCATAAACACGTTTTATGGTATATTTCAGGCGGCGGTTCGGCGTTGTGGTTGGGGCTGTTTGCCCTGCGCCGGTGGTTGAACCGCGTGTGGCGGCAGATGGGCTGGCGCTCACCGGGGGATGTGGCGGCGTATCCGTATCTGCTGGGTGTGCTGGCGCTGGTCTCGGCACTGACGTTGCCCATCGCCAACGGGGTTAGCCGGGCGGCGGAAAATCAGGCGGATGATTTCGCGCTGGCAATCAGCCAAAAGCCCGAAGCGGCGGCGCAGATGTTCGAGCGGTTCGCCGTGGAAAATGTATCGCTGATGACCGTGCCCGCGTGGGAGAAATATATTTTCTACACCCATCCCCCCCTCGGCGAGCGCATCCGAAAAGCGGAAAATTTCTCCGCACGACAATAGCCGCCATCAACAGCACGCAGGCAGAAAAACAGGCATCTGATTTCACGAATTATCCGGATTTTTTCATACAAATTCGTGAAAACCGAACGAAAATCCACCGCGTTCTAACACAAAACTAACGTTTCTATGATACACTGGCTCTGTGTCAATGATGATTTGACGCTCAGTCCGTGGCGGGAGGCAACTTGTGATAACCGAACAACAATTGCGCCGTTTGCATCCGCGACAGCGTCCATTTTTCCATTGGCTCGTTCAAGCACTGCTCGCCGGTAATTTAAAACGGGTCACCATCACGATGGAAAATCAACAGTACATCCCCCGTGACCGTGCTGTGATTTTCGCCATGAACCACACCGACCGCTTCAATTATGTGCCCATTATGGTGCATTTGTGGAACGGTTATCGCTCCATTGCCCCCTGGGTGAAGGGCAAATATTATCAAAACGCGCTGATGACCAAACTGCTGGACGCCACCAACAACATCCCTGTGCCGTCTCGCGGATACATCATCACCAAAGATTTTAAAGAAGTGCTGCACCGCCGCCCCGACAAAACCGAATACCGGCTGCTGCGCGATTTTGTGGACGGCAAAATATCGGCGGAAGATTTCCACACCGCCGCATCCGACACTCTGCGGCAATACGTTTCCACCCCGCACGGCGATTTTGACCCGTCCACAGAAATATACGACCGCTACATTCAGGCGCGTTACCAAAAATTCATGCGGATGGTCGCCACCCTCAGCGAACGCACATTGCAAAAAGAGAACGTCAGCCTGCTCATCTTCCCCGAAGGAACGCGCTCGAAGCGGCTCACGCCGGGACATCCGGGCATCGCCCAAATCGCGCTGAAAACGGGCGTGCCGGTGATTCCCGTCGGGTGCAACGGCTCGGACAAACTGTATCCCGGCAGTTCGCCCCTTGCCCGCCCCGGAACCGTCACCTACCGCATCGGCGAACCGTTGACGCTTGAGGGCGCGCTCGCGCCATTCGCCATCGCCAAACCCTTTGAACCGTTCACCCGCGAAACGGAAATACGCTACGGCGAAACGTTCCAAGCCGCCACCGACCTGATTATGGCGCGCATCAACGATTTGCTCGACCCGGAATATCAATTCGCGGGTGACACCCACGGTGTTTCAGGCGATAGCGCGGCGCGGTTTGTATAAGGGAGATAGGGATAGCGAAAGGGAAAACGAACCTTTGCAACAACTCGTCATTTGCTGTGGACTGACAGCTGATGACCATGTGCAACCCGAAACCTGAAACCTTGAACTTAAAACACGATTTTTGGAGGTAATTATGACCAAAACAGCAGAATCTTTTCAATTCAAAGCAGAAATTCAACAACTGCTCAATATTTTGGTGCATTCACTGTACACCGATAAAGAAATTTTCCTGCGGGAATTAATTTCCAACGCATCCGATGCCCTCAACCGGGTGCAATTCGAGATGCTCACCAACCGCGACGTGCTCAACCCGGATGCCGAACTCGCCATCTGGCTCAGCGTGGATGAGGATGCCAAAACCATCACCCTGCGCGATACGGGCATCGGCATGACGCGCGAGGAGTTGATTGAGAATCTGGGAACCATCGCCAAATCCGGCGCCAAAGAATTTTTGGCAAAATTGAAGGAAAGTAAAGAACAGGCAACCAACATCATCGGGCAATTTGGGGTCGGTTTCTACTCCGTGTTTATGGTGGCAAAAGAGGTGGAAGTGGTGTCGCGCTCGTACCGCAAAGACGCCGAAGCCGTCCGCTGGGTGTCCGATGGTTCCGAAACCTATACCATCGAAACCGCCGACAAATCCGACCGGGGCACGACCATCGTCATCAAATTGAGCGACGACGCGCACGAATTTGCCAACCTCTACCGGCTGGAAACCATCATCAAAAAGCACAGCGATTTCGTCACCTACCCCATCTACGTGGGTGAGGGGGATGATCAACGCGCCGCCAACCAGCAAACCGCCATCTGGCGTCGCTCGCCCTCCGAAGTGGAAGACGAAAAATACGCCGAATTTTACAAACAACTCACCCTCGATTTCACCGACCCGCTGGCGCATATCCATCTGGCGGTGGATGCGCCCGTGCAGGTGAAGGCGCTGCTGTACATCCCGCCCACCCGCGAAGGAAGTATGTTCAGCCTGCGGAAAGACCCCGGACTGAAACTCTACAGCCGAAATGTGCTCATCGAAGAATACACCACCGACCTGCTGCCCAACCATTTCCGGTTTGTGCATGGAGTGGTGGATTCAGAAGATATTTCGCTCAGCGTTTCGCGCGAAGCCATGCAAAATACCCGCGTTATCGGCAAACTGAAAAGTCTGCTCACCAAACGGGTGACGCGCGCGCTGGAAGATATGGGCAAAAATGACCCCGAAAAATACAAGAAATTCTGGGCTGAATTCAGCCCCTTCATCAAAGAAGGCATCGCCACCGACCCGACCGCCATTTCGTCGCTGGCGCCGCTGTTGCGTTTCCCGTGTTCCACCCATGAGCCGGACGAGTTGATTTCACTGAAAGATTATGTGGAAAACATGCCGGAAGGGCAGGAGGAAATTTACTATCTCATCGCCGATAGTGTTGCCGCCGCCGCCAACAGCCCGCACATGGATCGCTTCAAAGCGCGAAATATCCCCGTGCTGTTCATGGTGGACACGATGGACACGTTCATGCTCACCACCTTCCGCGAGTTTGACGGGCACAAATTGCAAAGCGTGGAAACGGCGCAACTCGATGAGGCGGAAGATGACGCCGCCACCGACGAAGCCGCCAAAGAAAAACTCCCCGACGACCAATTCGCGGAAGTAATTGCGCGTTTCAAATCGGTGTTGGATGAACGGGTGGCAGACATCCGCGAAGCGAAACATCTGCACAGCAGCCCGGTGCGGCTGGTTGCCCCGGACGGCGCCGAAGGGCAGGAGATGGAACGCATCCGCCGCATGCTGGAAAAAGATTACGAAGCCCCCAAACGGGTGCTGGAAATCAATCGCGGGCATCCCATTGTGCAAAATATCGCCGCGTTGCTGAAAAGCGACTTCGGCAAAGCCGACCTGCTCATCGAACAGCTTTTCGACAATGCTCTGCTGGCGGAAGGATTGCACCCCAACCCCGCCGAAATGCTCCCCCGTATCCAAAAGTTGATGGAGATGTTGGGGAAATAGCGATTGGTTGATTGGAGATTGGAGATTCGCTAAACCGTTCATTCGGTAAATAGGTGAATCTCCAATCCCCCAAGTTGCACGCATTTTCAAAATAGTATATACTACAAGTATATACTTGAGGTGTGCAATGAAAACAGCAAAATTATTTCAAAACGGGCAGAGTCAAGCGGTACGATTGCCGAAGGAATTTCGATTTAAAGGTAATCGCGTTTATATTAAAAAAATAGGGGAGGCGGTAATGCTCGTCCCCTATTCGGAAAATTGGGATTCCCTCTGGAAAAGTCTTGATGAATTTTCCGATGATTTTATGGATTCGCGCAACCAACCACCCCAACAACACCGAGCCACACTGTTTGAATGAAATACCTGCTTGATACCAACATCTGCATCTATTTGATAAAACAAAAACCACCCGAAGTTCGTCACCATTTTGAACGATTATCCGCAGGGGATGTCGGCATTTCATCCATCACCGTGGCAGAACTGATGTATGGCGTGCAAAAAAGCCAACACCGGGAACAAAACCGCATCGCATTGGAACAATTTTTGCTCCCGTTGGTTGTCGCGCCGTTTGATGCTTACGCCGCAACAAAGTATGGCGCACTCCGCGCAGCATTGGAGGCGCAGGGCACGCCTATCGGAGCGCTGGATATGCTCATCGCCGCACACGCTCTGGCATTGAATGTTATATTGGTCACCAACAACACAAAAGAATTTCGGCGCGTCTCGGAATTGGAAGTTGTCAACTGGGTTGAAAGTTAGAACCGCAACCCATCATCCATCCACCCATCCATTCCCCCTCACGTCACCATTTCCGGCGGCAAAAAGTCCACCCGATTGAGATACGACAGCCGAACGCCCCGTTCGGTAAAATCAATGCGAGTGATGGCGACATTATTCATCACAAACCAAACATCCATTTCACGCGGCAAATTCAGCAGCACCTTCATCAACTGATTGTAAAACATCCCGTGGCTCACCAGCGCGACGCGGTCATCTTCGCCGTGCGTTGTCCGCAAATCGTCCAGCAGCGCCGCCGCCCGCGAAAAGCCCTCTTCCCACGCTTCCATCGGCTGATTCCACCAGCCATCGCTATTCAACCTATCGGGCAATTCAAACTGCGGATGCCGTGCCGCCAATTCTGCGCGGGTTTTGCCCGGCAGTCCGTTCCGCTCCTCCGTCACGGGATGTTTGAGCCAGATACCGCCCGTTTCATGCAAATCGGTGCGCGCCACGGGCGTCAAGCCCGTTGCCGAAGCGATGGCGGCGGCGGTGTCCATCGCCCGCACCATCAAACTGGCATACAGATGGGTCAAGTTGAACCCGTCAATATTCAACGCCTCCGCGTCGCGGGTGGTCGGCTTCAACGCCGAGGGCTGCGCCAGAAATTGCGCCACCCGTTCCGCCTGCCGTTTGCCCATTTCCGTCAGTTCCGGGTCTTCGTGCCGCCCGTCGTCGTATCCTGTGCGCTCCCACAGCAAATTATTGGTAGATTGCGCATGTCGAATAAAATATAATTGCATCGTTTCTCCTGCATCTTTTTTCTGTCGATTTTCATAGAAACATCCGCGGGAAACCCGCAGGCTTTAGCCGTGGTGAGGGATAGCGGCTTGCCCGATAG